>JAKLEF010000042.1 GCA_022703195.1 Candidatus Fermentibacterota bacterium
CGTGCAGTCGCGCTCGAGCCCGTCGAGGACGGCTGCGTCGCCTTCCGCCGCGAGGTCGACCTTGTTCACCGCGACGCAGGCGTCGATGGAGTGCCAGGCCGCCGCCGCGAGGCACCGGTCGACGAAACCCCGGCGCAGGACGGGGTCGCGCAGGCTCACGAAGACGAGGGCTATGTCGATGTTGGCTGCGATCACCTGGGTGCCGCCGGCGCCGTCCGATCTTTCGAGCGAGTTCCTGCGCGGCTCGAAGCCCTCGATCGAGAAGGCGCCGGGGGTCTGTTCGATGACGCTCACCCTGTCGCCGGTGGCCGGGCTCCATTCGAGGAAGAGCCTCCCCGGCACCCTGACGTCCGCCTCGCGCCCTCCGGGGAGCAGCAGCGTGACTCCCCGCCTGTGGACGCTGGAGACGAGAGCGCGGCCCGCGGTCATCCCGTCAGCGGGGCCCGGAGCCCGTGGAGTCGAAGCGGATCACGAACTCGCCGGGGCGCCCCCAGCCGAGTATCTCCCTGACGGCCTCCTCGATGGCGGCCGAATCGCCCTGCAGAGCCCCGATCCGGATCCTGAGAGAATCCCTGAGCTGCACGAGGCTGTCGCGGGTCGCCCGGGAGGAGTCGAGTTCGCCCTGCAGGCTGCCCAGGGACAGCAGCCCGTCGGGGTTGAGGAGCAGGAAGGCGGCAAGGAGCACGAACACCGAGAGGGCCAGGAGGAGGACGAACCTCCTCGCTGCCCTGCCCGGCGAGTACCCCGGCCTGTCCAATACCTAGCGGAGCGGGGCCGGGAGCGCGGACCTGCCGGCGTAGGACGCCCTGGCGCCGAGCTCCTCCTCGATCCGCAGGAGCTGGTTGTACTTCGCGGCCCTGTCGGTCCTTATCGGGGCGCCGGTCTTGATCAGGCCGCTCCCGGTGGCGACGGCCAGGTCGGATATGAAGGCGTCCTCGGTCTCGCCGCTGCGGTGGCTGACTATGCTGCGGAAGCCGTTCCAGGAGGCCGTCGTGATGGCGTCGACGGTCTCGGTGACGGATCCGATCTGGTTGAGCTTGATCAGGATGGCGTTCGCGGAACGCTCGGCTATGCCGCGGGCGAGCCTCTGCGTGTTCGTAACGAACAGGTCGTCGCCGACGATGTGGATTCTTTCGCCGAGCCTCTGCGTCATCTCGCGCCAGCCCTCCCAGTCGTCCTCTGCGAGGCCGTCCTCTATGCTGGCGATCGGGAATGCGCCCACCAGCTTCTCCCAGTAATCGATCAGCGTGGAGGTCGTCATGTACTCGAAGCCAGAACCGCTCATCACGTATGCGCCGTCGCGGTGGAACTCGCTGGCCGCGGGGTCGAGGGCTATCCAGACGTTCCCGCCGGGCCTGTAGCCGGCCTTCTCGATGGCCTTCACGATGAAGTCGAGCGCGTGCTCGTTGGATTCGAGATCGGGTGCTATGCCGCCCTCGTCGCCCACGCTGGTGGACATTCCCTTCGAGGCGGCCGCGTCCCTCAGGGCGTGGCAGATCTCGACGCCTGCGCGCAGGGCCTCGGAGAAGCTCTCGAAGCCGGCCGGCATGATCATGAACTCCTGCAGGTCGAGCCTGTTCGAGGCATGCCTGCCCCCGTTGATGATGTTCATCATCGGGACGGGCAGCCTGCAGGCGCCAGAGCCGCCCAGGTACCTGAAGAGCGGGGTCTCGTGGAAGGCGGCCGGCCCTGGCCGAGGCCATCGAGACGGCCAGTACCGCGTTGGCGCCCAGGCGGCTCTTGTCCGGGGTGCCGTCCAGTGCGATCATGGTCGAGTCGACCAGGCTCTGCTCGTCAGCCGGGAGGCCCGTGACGGCCCGGGCTATCTCCCCGTTCACGTTCTCGACGGCCTTCGTGACGCCCTTGCCCCTGAACGCCGTTCCGCCGTCGCGCAGCTCGCAGGCCTCGTGCCCTCCGGTCGAAGCCCCGCTCGGCACCGCGGCGCGGCCGAAGGAGCCGTCGGCGAGGAAGACGTCGGCCTCGACGGTCGGGTTGCCCCTGGAATCCAGTATCTGCCTGCCTCTTACCTCTATGATCTCGCTCATGATCAGCTCCCGTGTTGCGGGCCGCTCCGGGACCCGTCGCCGTCCTTCGATCCTGTTGCCTGAATATAGCACGGGTCCGCGGGTCGTGCGGGCGGGTCAGCCATCCCCGCCGCCGGCGGGGTCGGTTATGCCGAGGCTGGCCATCCTGGCGAGGAGCGTCGTCCTCTTCATGCCCAGGCGCTCTGCCGCCTTCGAGCGCACCCAGCCGGAGCCCTCCAGGGCGTCGACGATGTGCGCCTTCTCTATCTCGGCGAGGAGGGCGGAGAGGCTCCTGCCCGCCAGGGGCGGAACGGATGCGGGGCCGGCCGGGCGGGAGGGCCCGGTGCCCGAGATCTTCACGGGGAGGTCCTTCGCCTCGATCTCCTCGCCCTCGGACAGGACCGAGGCCCTCTCCATCGCGTTCTGGAGCTCCCTCACGTTGCCGGGCCAGCCGTAGGTCCCGAGGACCTCGACGGCGGATGGGGAGAGCCGGAGCTGCTTCCGGCGGTTCGTCTCGGCGATCCTGGCCAGGAAGTGGTCGGCGAGCGGGAGGATGTCCTCCCTGCGCTCGCGGAGGGGCGGGATGTGTATCTCGATGACGTTGAGGCGGTAGTAGAGGTCCTCCCTGAAGGTGCCGGCGGCCACGGCGTTCTCGAGGTCGAGGTTGGTGGCGGTGATGAGCCTCACGTCCACCTTCACGAGGTCGGAGCTGCCCACGGGCGAGAACTCCTGCTCCTGGATGACCCGGAGGAGCTTCACCTGCATGGCCGGGCTCATGTTGCCCACCTCGTCGAGGAACAGCGTGCCCCCGTCGGCGATCCTGAACCGGCCCAGCGTCGAGGTGACCGCACCGGTGTAGGCCCCGCGCGTGTGCCCGAACAGCTCGCTCTCCAGCAGGCCCTCGGGCAGAGCGCCCGAGTTGACTGTCACGAAGGGCTGCCTGGCCCTGGCTCCCTGCCGGTGGATTGCCCGGGCCACCAGCTCCTTGCCCGTGCCGCTCTCGCCCGTGATGAGGACGGTGGCGTCGGAGCGGCTCACCTTGTCGATGAGGGCCATGATCCCCGTCATGCTCCCGCCGCCGTGCACGATCTCGCAGTAGGGCCTCTCGGTCTTCCTCGCCGCGGCGAGGCCCGACTGGATGGCCTGCTCCACCGAGGCCATCACCGAGTCCCTCGTGAAGGGCTTCGGGATGTAGTCCACCGCGCCGAGGCGCATGGCCTTTATGGTGCTGTCTATGGTGGCGTAGCCCGTGATGACGATCACCGGGAGCCACGGGTACTTGTCGTGCACGACCGCCAGCAGCTCGAGGCCCGAGATGTCGGGCAGCCGAACGTCGGTGATCATCACGTCGAAGGATGACGTGCGCAGGGCGCGCAGGGCCTCCCGCCCCTCCGAGACCGACTCGGCCGGGTATCCCCCGGCCTTGAGCATCTCGGTCAGGACACCCCTGACGCCCTGTTCGTCGTCGACGATCAGGACCCGGTGCACCTTGCCGCCGGTCTGGCCCATATTCCCCTCTGTGTGACAGGTGACCCCGGGGTGATATTCGCCCGCTCCGGGATGATGTCAATATCTTGACGCAGGAGAGCCATTGCCTGCTCCCAGGGTTCCAGCCGCCTTCGTCCTCGCAGTTCTGCCGGCCATCCTGGCCTCCGCGTGCAGGAGGCAGCCGGGGGAGCCCGTCTTCGTCATCGGACTCGACGGGCAGGCCGGCCCTCCCCGCGCGGACACGGCGCTGGTCGTTCCCGACAGCGTCCCGCCCCCGGACAGCCTGGCGCTCCCCGACTCCCTGCCGCCGGACAGCTCGGCCATCGCCCCGCCCGTGTACGAATCCCTCGAGGGGGCGCACGTGCTGGCCGTCGAGGTGCACGGCTCGCTCTACGCAACCCTCCAGGAGGCCTGCCCCGACGGCGATCCCGACGTGCTCGGCGCCCATCTCACGAGGTGCCTCTGGTGGGACATGGATCCCTGGCACGATATCTGCGCGGGCGACTCCATCATCGCCATCTACCACGACTCGGGAGCGGGGATGGAGAACCGCACCGTGGCGCTGCGCTACGCGCCCGTGGCGGGCACGTCGAACAGCGCCTTCGCCCTGTACCAGTACAGGCGCTCGGGCGACAACTACCCGTCCTACTGGCATCCCGGCGGTACCGAGGTCATCAGGCTGCTCGACGCCATGCCGGTCTCGACCTTCGAGGAGATCACGGGCGTCTTCGGCGAGCCGAGGGGCGATCACGGGCACGGGGGCGTAGACTTCAAGGCCCCCGAGGGCACGCCCGTCCGCACCCCGCACGGCGGCAGGGTGGTTCGCATGAACTGGAACACGGAGTACAACGGGCAATGCCTGGAACTGGACATGGGCGGCGGCTATTCCGAGATCTACCTCCACCTGCAGGGGATAGCGCCGGAACTCTCCTGCGGGTCGACCGCCGCGTGCGGCTCGGTGGTGGGCTGGGTGGGCAGCACGGGCAGGTCGTACTCGGCACACCTCCACTACCAGATAAACGACGAGAACGGCTACGCCATCGATCCGTACCTGTTCGGCGGCTCGCATTCCAGGTCGCTCTCCGGGGCCGATCTCGAGGCATTCCGTGCCTTCACGGCCGCCTGCGACTCGATGATGGCGGCCGGTGCGCGATGACGGGCCCTCAGGCGTCCGCAGACCGATACTCCCGCTCCGGCTCGATACCCCCCTGCGCGGTTGTCACGCTCAACTTCAACGGGGCTGCGTTCCTGGCCGACATGGTCGAGTCGGTGGCCCCGCAGCTCGCCTCCACCGGCTCGCGGCTCGCCGTTTTCGACAACGGCTCGACCGACGGCTCCGACCGCCTGGTGGAGGAGCGCTTCGGGGGGGAGGAGTGGTTCTCCATCCGCAGGTCGCCCGTCAACCTCGGCTTCGCGGCCGGGGCGAACGAGGCGCTCTCGGGCCTGAGGGAGGAGGTGGTCGTGCTGGCCAACAGCGACACCGTGTTCCTCCCCGGCAGCCTCGACGCCCTGCTGCAGGGGCTGGCCAGGCACCCGCGGGCGGCACTGGCCGGGCCGAAGCTGCTGTGGCCCGACGGGTCGCTGCAGCCCTCCATGCGCGACTTCCCGTTCCCGTGCGCGCTGATCCGGGAGCATATGCCGTTCCGCGGCCGCCTGTCGGCCAAGTATTCGAACCATGCCTCCGAGCGCAGGGCGGACTGGCTGGTGGGGGCCGTCATGGCCATCCGCACCGGCAAGTTCCGCGAGACGGGCGGGTTCGACACCGACTACTTCTTCTACCACGAGGAGACCGATCTCCAGTACAGGTTCCGCGAGAAGGGGATGGAGGTCTGGTTCATCCCGTCGTCGTGCGTCGTCCACATCGAGGGTGGATCGGCGCAGGCTGTGTATGGACGGGATACGACGCTCAGGTATATATCCGCCAAACTCCGCTTCCTGCGGAAGCACGGCAGCCCTCTCGACGCTGCATGCTTCCGCCTCCTCATGTCGGCGATGCACCTGGGGAGGGCGGCCGTGGGGATCGTGCGGCCGGGGAAGGCGCTCAGGGACGTCAGGTTTTCGCGCAGCTACTGCTCGGAGGCCCTGAAGGAGCTCCGGGACGTTTCCTCCCGGAGCGGGTGAAAGGCCGGCCATGCCCGCAGTCCTGGGTTTCAACTGCTACAAGCACGATTCCGCTGCAGCCATACTCGTCGACGGCCGTCTTGTCGCGGCGGCGGAGGAGGAGCGCTTCACCAGGGTCAAGCACGACCCGGGCTTCCCCGCCAGGGCGGTCGACTACTGCCTGAAGGCCGCCGGGCTCGCGGCGTCCGACCTGGACTGCGTCGCCTACTACATGGTGCCGTCGCGCGTCATGGCCGAGAACCTGCTGTTCAGCAGGCACTACATCCTCGAGCGGGGGGGCGGCAACTTCCTCCTCGCCCAGCTCGCAGGCGCGCGCAAGATGTCGCTGGCGGGCGCGACGATGAAGGAGCACCTCGGCCCCGGGTTCAGGGCGCGGACCGTGTTCGTCGACCATCACACGGCGCATGCGTGGGCGGCCTGGTACTGCTCGGGGTTCGAGGACCCCGCCGTCCTGACGATGGACGGCGTGGGCGAGAGGGACACGAGCCTCCTGGGCGACTTCGAGGGCCCGAGGCTGCGCAGGCTCGCGGGATCGGTCTACCCCGACTCCCCCGGGGTCTTCTACAGCGCCGTGACGCGCCACCTGGGCTTCGAGCCGGACGGCGACGAGTACAAGGTGATGGGCCTGTCCTCGTACGGCGAGCCCGAGTTCGTCGACCTCTTCAGGAGGATGATCCGGGCCACGCCAGACGGCCGCATACGGGTGGACACCAGGCTCCTGGACATCCGCAGGGGGGTCCATCACGCCAGCTTCCCCCGCGCCGTGGAGGAGATACTGGGCCCTCCGCGCTCGCCGGGCGGGGAGATGGAGAGGCGCCACGAGAACATCGCAGCCTCTGCGCAGAGGGCGCTCGAGGAGGTCGGGCTGTCCCTGGCGAGGCTCCTGAGGAAGGCGACCGGGCGCGACAGGCTCGTGATCGCGGGCGGCGTGGGGCTCAACTGCGTGATGAACGGGCTGATCGAGAGGGAGGCGGGCTTCTCCGAGATCTACCCGCTCCCCGCGCCTCACGACGCGGGCACCTCGATAGGCGCCGCGGTCGCCGCGCATCTCTCGATGTTCGGCGGGACACCCCTCGAGACACCCCCGGGCATGTACCTGGGGCCGTCCTACACCGAGCAGGAGATCGAAGCGGCGCTGATCCAGTCCAAGCAGAGCTATACCAGGCCCGGGGACATCCACGCGGAGACCGCCCGCCTCGTGGCGGACGGGAACGTGGTCGGGCTCTTCCAGGGCAGGATGGAGTTCGGGCCCAGGGCCCTCGGCAACCGCTCTATCCTCGCCGACCCCCGCAGGGCGGACATGAAGGACATCGTGAACAGCGTGGTGAAGCAGAGGGAGGGCTTCAGGCCCTTCGCGCCGAGCTGCCTCGAGGAGTCGGCCGGGGAGTACTTCGAGGGCTGCCGGAAGTCGCGCTACATGATCTCGACCTACATGGTGCGCCCGGGGAAGGCCGAAGTGATACCCGCCGTCACGCACGTCGACAACACTTCCAGGGTCCAGACCGTGACCGCGGAGACGAACCCGCCCTACTGGAGGATCATACGGGAGTTCGGGGCCCTCACCGGGGTGCCGGTCGTGATGAACACATCGTTCAACGTGAAGGGCGAGCCGATCGTGGAGTCGCCGGTGGACGCCCTGCGCTGCTTCTGGGGCACCGGCCTCGACGCCCTCTCGATCCCCCCCTTCCTCATCGTCAAATCCCCCCGCTGATCCAGAACGCCGGCTGAGCCAGAACGCTTTTAACTCCTTTAACTTTCTCTAAAGTCGGCTGGACTCTTCTGGAAAGACGGGCTGTCGACTCTGACAGGATCCCGGGTCTGGTCTGACAGGAGCCGCCGCTGATCTTCCAGAGAAAGTTAAAGGAGTTAAAAGCGTTCTGGGGGGAGCGTTCTGGGGGGACGGGCGGGGGGCTGGAAGGGGGTCAGTCGCCGCCGAGCTTGCGCTGGAGGGTGCGGCGGCCGATGCCCAGCATCTCCGCAGCCCTCGTGCGATTGCCCTCCGCGAGCGCGAGCGTCCTCTCTATGACGAGGTTCTCTATCTCCTCGAGGCTGCGGGGGAGTTCTACCTGCAGAACCTCCGAGCCCCTGGCGGCGCTGCCCCTGATCTCCACCGGGAGATCGTCCGGGCCGATGCCCTGCCCCGACATGATGACGAGGCTCTCCATGAGGTTGCGCAGCTGCCTGACGTTCCCGGGCCACGAGTACCCGCTCAGGATCGCGAGAGCCTCCGGTTCCACCGCAGGAACGGGCAGGCCATGCTTCTCGGCCGCCTCGCGCACGAAGGACACGGCCAGGAGCGGGATGTCCTGCCGCCTGGCCCTCAGCGGAGGGATGTAGAGCTCCACCACCTTGAGCCTGTAGAAGAGATCCTCCCGGAAGCCTCCCTCCCTCACCTTCGCCGCCAGGTCGCTGTTCGTGGCGGCTATGAGCCTGACGTCCGTGGGTATAGGCCGGGTGCCTCCGAGCCTCGTCACCTGCTCCTCCTCCAGCGCCCTGAGGAGCTTGACCTGGGTTGCGGGCGGGATCTCGCCTATCTCGTCGAGGAGCAGGGTGCCTCCGCCTGCGGCCTCGAACCTGCCTTCCGAAGCGCGTTCCGCGCCTGTGAACGCTCCGCGCTCGTGGCCGAACAGCTCGTTCTCGAGAAGAGTCTCGGGGATGGCCGCGCAGTTGAGCGCCAGGTACGGCCCCGTCCGGCCGCTCAGGGCATGGATCTGCCTGGCGAGCAGATCCTTCCCCGTGCCGCTCTCGCCCGTCACCAGGACGGTCGCCTTCACCGGGGCGACCTTCCTGACCCTGGTCATAAGATCCTCGATCGCGCGGCTGCGGTAGATGAACGGGGTCTCGGCCATCGAGGACCGGCCGGCCTGGGGCTTCTCGGCCGAGAGCGACGCCGAGAGGGCGAAGGCCCTGCCTATGGCCTCGCGTATCCTCGAAGCGTCGTCGGGGTCGAGGATGACGTCGGTGACGCCGGCCTTCATCCAGGCCACGGCGTCCTCCGCGTTGACGCTCCTGCCGTATATGACAGTCCCGGCCGAGGGGTTGGCCCTTCGTACCGATTCGAGGAAGGTGCCCACGTGCATGTCGGCCATGTCGGAAGCGGCTATGACGACGTTGACCGAACGGGCCACGATGCGCCGGAGTGCCGCCCGGGCGCTAGGCTCGGAGATGACCGAATACCCCGAGGCCGATGCCACCGCGCCCACGGCCGACGCCCTGGCGGCGCTGGAATCGACTATCAGAACCGTACCCCTGCCGAGGATCGTAACCAGTTCGGCCCTCCGCTCGCGATGATATGGACTCGTAATATATCTCGGAGGGCCGGGCATCGTGCACGAAGGGAGAGGCATGGGCGGCGGGACTGGCTTTGCGGTGAACGACGACTACTGTTTCGTGTGCGGGAGGGACAACCCGGCGGGCCTCCGGCTCTCGCCCAGGGGCGAGGGCGGCTCCTGCCGCCTCGAGCTGGTGCCGCCCAGGGAGACGCAGGGCTGGGCCGGCGTGATGCACGGGGGGATGGTGACAGCCGTTCTCGACGAGGCGATGGCCTATGCCTCGATGAGCCTGGGCGGGCGGTACGCCACGGCGGAGATATCGGTCTGCTTCAGGAGGCCCGCCAGGACGGGGATCGAGACCGTAGTTACGGCCCGCGTCACGGAGAGCCGGGGCAGGCTTGCCAAAGCATCGGCGGAGATGCTGCAGGAGGGGGAGGTAGTTGCTTCGGGCAGCGCGAGCTTCATCCTCGTCGGGAGCTGAGCCCCCCCGTCCGATCCTGCTGCTGGGGAGTTCCGGCAGGCTGGGAACGGCCTTCAGGCGCGCCCTGGAAGGCACCTGCAGGATCGTCTCCAGCCCCGGCGCATCCCTTTCGGAGCCCGGTTGCGCCGCCTCCCTGCTCGGCGAGCTGCGGCCCGACCTGGTCGTGAACGCCTGCGCGATGTCGTCGCCCCGCGACTGCCTGCACGACCCGGCAGGCGCCCTTCTCGCGAACGCACTGCTCCCCCGGGGGCTGGCGGTGGCCTGCAGCTCCCTGGGCATCCCTCTCGTCCACTTCTCGACCGATCTGGTGTACGGCGGGGCCACGCCCCCCTACGGCGAGCGGTCGCCATGCGTCCCGCGCTCCATCTACGGCTGGACCAAGCTGCTGGGCGACCTGTCGGTGCTGTCGGCCCATCCCGATGCACTCGTAGTGAGGACTTCCGTTCTCTTCGGCGAGGTGGGGGCCTCGAGGCGCACATTCTCGGAGGAACTGCTGGCGGGGCTCGTCGGGAGCGTCCATGTCGACTCCTGGCGCAACCATACCCCGGTGAGCTGGCTCCCCGGAGCTGTGATGGGGGCCTTCGGGGCGGGCGCCCGGGGGCTGCTCCTGGTCGCCGGGCTTCATTCCCTGGCGAGATCGGCGTTCGCGGAGATGCTGTTCGCGCACCTGGGCAGGACGGACTGCCCGCCTGCGGGCTACAGGCCGCCCGGGGTCCCCGAGGACCTGTCCCTGGACACGTCGCGGTTCGCGCGGATCATGGGTGATCCCCCCGACCCTTTCCAGGCCTTCGGGATCGAGTATCCTCAGGAGTCGCCGAGCACTTCCGCCAGGAATCTCCCGGTGTAGGACCCCTCGACCGCGGCCACGTCCTCGGGAGTGCCCTCGGCTATCACCATTCCGCCGCCGTCTCCCCCCTCCGGGCCGAGATCGATGATCCAGTCAGCATTCTTCACCACGTCGAGGTTGTGCTCTATCACCACGACCGTGTTGCCCTGGCCCACCAGCCGGTCGATCGCTCGCCTATCGACCTGGGCGGCACGCCGCAATCCACCGTGGAGGACCCCGCCACGGTTCGCGCGCTGGCCGCGCACCTGGGGCTGGCGGGGGACGCCCCTGGCGACTATGACAA
>JAKLEF010000043.1 GCA_022703195.1 Candidatus Fermentibacterota bacterium
GCTTCAGGTGGCATCCCGCCTCTCAGGCAGCAAGATCGTGGGAGTGGACCTGGAGGGGATAACTCCCATACCCGGGGTAATCACATTTCAGGCCGATATCACCCATGAGAGCACCATGGAGAGGGTGAAAGAGGCCCTGGGCGGGGAGGCGGACGACTATCTGACCAAGCCCGTCAACCCCAGCCAGATACAGCTCGTCATAAAGCGGCTCCTCAAGTCCACGGAACTCAGGACCCGGCAGGCGGCCGAGATCGTGTGGGGCGAGACTTCGAGGATTCTCGAGATGCGCGGTTCGGACATGGCCTGGGATGACTGGGCGGCGGTCTACCGGATATGGGCCGTGAGGGACGTCAGCCTCGGAGGGCAGCTCAGCGAGGAGCTGAAGAGCATCCAGAGAGTCAGGTTCGAGGATCTCGCCATGGATTTCTCGCGATTCATCGAGCGCAACTTCCCGGACTGGATCCAGGGCCGGAACACGCCCCTCATGCCCCACAACCTGCTCGAGCGGGTGGTCGTGCCCTGCATGAAGACCTCCCGGGAGACCGTCCTCATCGTCATGGACTGCATGCGCTACGACCAGTGGCTGACCATGACCCCGTCCCTGGAGCAGTTCTTCCACATGGACACGAGCTTCATGTGCACATGCCTGCCCTCGGCCACCCCTTACAGCAGGAACTCGCTCTTCGCGGGGCTCCTGCCGAGGGACATATGGCGCTTCTACAGGTCCGACTGGATAGAGGAGTACGGCGTGCCCGGCCTGAACAGGTCCGAGCACGCCTTCCTCCGCGACGCCCTCAGGCGCCTGGGGGGCTTCGAGAGGCCGGAAGGCGTCGGCTATGTTAAGATATCGAACCAGAGGGAGGGGGAGTCGCTCAAGCGCTCGCTCTCCCAGCATCTCGAGGGCGGATTCCTGGCCGTCATCATCAACTACCTCGACCATCTGACCCACGGCAGGTCAGAGCTGGACGTACTGAGGGACCTGGCGCCGGACGTGGCCAGCTTCCGCAAGCTCGCGTCGACATGGTACGAATCCTCGTACCTGAAGGACCTCCTGAGAACGCTCGCAGCCCGCGGGGCCACCGTGATCGTCACGAGCGACCACGGGTCGGTGCTGTGCAGGAGACAGACACCGATCAGGGGCGCCAGGGGGATGTCGAGCAGCATCAGATACCGGCTGGGCCACGCCCTCAACGCCGACCCCAAGGCATCCGTGACGGTGCGCGAGCCCGCACGTTGGGGGCTGCCCGACGACAGCCCCAGCAAGACATACGTCTTCGCCAGGTCCGACTATCTCCTGGTGCATCCCGGGATGGCGCGCGAAGAGGTGTACAAGTTCGAGGACACTTTCCAGCATGGCGGCATCTCCATCGAGGAGATGGTCGTGCCCTGTACCGTCCTCACGCCCAAGAAGGGCTTCTAGCCGGTGCTCCTCGATCTCGCGGGCCTCGAGGACCTGGCGCGGAGGACCGCAGGGATGATGCGTCCCGGCGATGCCGTGCTCCTGGTGGGCGATCTGGGGGCGGGGAAGTCGGTCTTCGCGAGGGCGCTGCTCAGGGGGCTGGGCGTGGAGGGCGACATCCCGTCGCCCAGCTTCATCGTGGACGCGGAGTACTCCTCCCTCGGCCTCTCGATCCACCACGTGGACCTCTACAGGCTCGGGGGAAGCGCCGGGGAGCTGGAGGCATTCGGCATACTGGACCTCCTGGCTTCGGATTCCGTCGCCGTCGTGGAATGGGCCGACCGGCTGCCCGAAGGGGCCGCCTGCTCGGGTTTCAGGGTGGTCCTGGGTTTCACCGGTGATCCGCTCGTGAGGGAGGTCGGGTTTGAGCGGTTCGGTCTGGCTGGGGATCGACACGACACAGAGGCC
The DNA here is from genome assembly GCA_022703195.1 of Candidatus Fermentibacterota bacterium. Classification (GTDB taxonomy): domain Bacteria; phylum Fermentibacterota; class Fermentibacteria; order Fermentibacterales; family Fermentibacteraceae; genus Fermentibacter. The sequence goes on from JAKLEF010000043.1 coordinate 1,868, forward strand.
GGGTTCCGTGGCACTCCTGGAGGATGACGGGAGAACCGTCCAGATCGATCTCGGGGATGACCTGTCCACGTCGGAGTCCCTGCTTCCTGCGATTCGTGATCTCCTGGAGAAGGCCGGCATCGAAGGGAGCGGGCTCTCGGGCATAGGCGCCTGCCTCGGACCGGGGTCCTACACCGGCCTGCGCATATGCGCCGCGACGGCCTCCGGGCTTTCATCCGGCTGGGGTGTACCCGCGAAGGGCGTTCCCGTGCTGCGCGCCATCGCGTACTCCTCCGGGTCGGACGCCCCGGTCCTGGCCGTCGTGAGGGCGAGGGAGGGCGAAGTGTTCGCCGCCGCCTTCGAATCCGGCGATCCCTTCTCGCGGGAGCTGCTGCCTCCGGGGGTCTATACATGCGAGGCCGCCGCGGCCTGGCTCGATGCCCGCCCGGGATCGGCCTGCGAGGGCCCCGGGGCCCCGATGATCCGTCCCGGGATCGATCCCTCGCACTGCCTCGCACCCGGCGCGTCGGTCACGGCCCGGCTCGCCGCGGCGTACTGCGCCGCCTCGGGCCCGGACAAGTCCCTGAGGCCTCTCTATCTGAGGAGTTTCAGACAGAAGGCGGCGACAGGTGTATCCTGAGACGAGGCGCGGACGCCCCGGCGATGCCGCGGCGATAGCGAGGATAGAACGCGCGTCCTTCCCGGACCCCTGGCCGCCCGACGTGTTCGAGGAGTGCCTCGAGCCCTGGTCGGGCATCTCGACCTGGATCGCGGCAGACGCAGGCAGGATTGTCGGATACGTCTGCGCCGCGATCCCCTCTCCGGGAGTCCTCCATGTCGCGAACCTCTGCGTCACGCGGTCCGCGAGGCGGATGGGCGTCGGCAGGCTCCTTCTCGAGACCGCCGAGGACTGGGGGGCGGCCTCTGGCTGCAGGGCCTGCTTCCTCGAAGTCAGGTGCACCAACAGGGCGGCCGTCGGCCTCTACATCGGGAAGGGATACACGCCATGCGGGCACCTGCCCGGGTATTACGGCCCCCGGAGGCACGGGCTGCGCCTCGTTAGGAGCCTCGAGGCCGGGAATCCCGAGAAGGCGGCGCTGGCCGGAGCCCTGGCCGGCCGGCTGGGAGCCGCCCCGCCGGTGGGGATCGTGCTGGGCTCCGGCCTCTCGTGGGTGGCCGACCTCTTCGGGGAAGGTGAGTCGATCTCCTGGGAGGACCTGCCCGGCATGTCGGGAGACGCCCTGCCCGGGCACCCGGGCCGGATCGTGACCAGCCCCTGCGGCAGGTTCGTGTTCCTCCTCGGCAGGAGGCATCACTATCAGGGCTTTTCCGGGAACGGGATCACTATGCTGCCCGAATCGCTGGCGGACCTGGGTGTCTCGACCTGGATCCTCACGAGCTCTGCCGGAGCGGTATCGCCTAGCCTCGCCGTGGGTGACGCAGTGGTTTTCCGCGACCATGTGAACCTATCGGGATGCGTGCCGGATGTGCGTTCGCGCATCCCATCCCCGCTTTACTCGATGCCGCTGAGGAGGATCGCAGCCGAAGCGGCGGGGCGCACCGGGGCGCGCGTTTCCGAAGGGCTCTTCGCCTGCGTCTCGGGTCCTGCGTACGAGACGGTCGCCGAACTCGACCTGCTGCGGCGGATGGGGGTCGACGCCGTGTCCATGTCCACGGCTCCCGAGGCGCTGGCGCTGGCCGCCCGCGGATGCGATGTTCTCGGCCTCGCTTTCGTGACGAACACCTGCGGGCCGGGCGAGGAGGTCACCCACCAGGCCGTCCTGGACGCGCAGGGGATCATACGATCGAGCCTCGGGCCATTCCTCGGGGCTCTTCTCGGGGGGGCCGCCGCACATGCGCTACGCTGAAGCTCTCGAATACCTTTTCGGCCGCCGCAGGCTGGGGATGAAGTACGGGCTTCCCCGCATGAAGGCCCTGATGCGCGATCTGGGATCCCCCCAGGACGCATTCCGCACCATCCACGTCGTCGGGACCAACGGGAAGGGCAGCACCACCGCCCTCCTGGCGGAGATGGCCAGGCTGCTCGGATTCCGCACCGGGCGCAACACTTCGCCCCACCTCCTGGATTTCCGCGAGAGGATCGCGGTGGATGCGGCATGGATCCCTCCCGATTCCGTGACCGAGTTCATCCGCGACAAGCGGGGCCTCATCGAGAGGCACGAAGCCACCTTCTTCGAGATAACCACGGCGATGGCGGCCTGGCACTTCGCGCGGACAGGCGTGGAGTGGGCGATCGTGGAGGCCGGGCTCGGAGGGCGGCTCGACGCGACGAGGACTTTCGGCGGGCGATGCACCGTCTTCACCGGCGTGGACATAGAGCACCGGAGGATACTCGGCCCGACGAAGTCCGCCATCGCAGGCGAGAAGCTAGCCATTGCCCCCCGGGGCACCGTGCTGGTCTGCCACAGGCAGAACGGGCCGGTCGAGCGGATGGTGCGTGACGCCGTGACCGCCCGCGGCCTGGACAGGATAGTGCCGTCACCGACCGCTCTGGCGCCTCTTCCAGGTGAGCATCAGCTCTGGAACGCGGCTCTGGCCCTCGCGGCGGCGGAGTCGGCGTTCGGCAGGCCCTCCGGGGAGGTGGCGGAAGCCTTCGCCCGGGCCTGCCGGAGCCTGAGATGGCCAGGCAGGCTCGACCTTCGCAGAGGGAAGCCGGACGTGCTCTTCGACGTCTCGCACAATCCCCAGTCCGTGGCCAGGCTCTGCGAGCACCTGTCCGCACTCGGCCGCCGGTCCGCCGGGGTTGTGGGCTTCCTGGCCGACAAGCCGTGGAGGCGGATGGCATCGATGCTGAGCGGGTACGTCGACCCTGTCGTCGCGACCACCCCTCTTTCGGACAGGCTGCTCCCCGCCGGCCAGCTCGACGCGGAGTTCATGCGGCTGGGCTTCGACTCGAGACCGGTCGATCCGGTGGAGGCCGCGGTGGCCGCGGGGCGGGGGCTCGCTCCCGATCTCCTCGTCGTGGCCGGATCCTTTTATGTTGTGGGAGACGCGATGCTTTCAGCCTGGCGGAATGGCTGGACCGAGGGGCCGTCGGGCGAGGAGAGCCAGATCCTCGACACCCCTCCGGACGCTGTCGCAGCGGGACTGCACTAGGAAGGAACTGACATGGCCGCTACCGAGACTGCAGAGACGAAGAAGCCCAGGACTGGCGCCGCTCCGGCCGACATCGAGAGGAATCCGTTCAGGATGCGCAACTACATCCTCTTCGCGGCGGGGCTCGCCATCATCGTGGGCGGGTGGTTCCTGCTGAGGGCCGGCGACATTACGCTCGCGCCCATCATGCTGGTGCTGGGCTACTGCGCCGTTCTCCCGCTCGCGATCGTCCTGAAGTAGGATGAAGCCCCCGGCTCAGCTCTGCGCGGCTGCGGCCGCCTTCGCACTGCTGACTGTCCTGCAGTCGGCGGGCTGCGGCGGCGGAACGGCCGCCGGGCCGGCAGGTTCCGATCCGGTCGAGTCCGACACCGTCTTCATACAGCTCGAGGGCGGCGAGTTCGTCACGTCCGCGGGCGACACGGTGCTGATCCAGCCCTTCGAGCTCATGGAGACCGAGGTGTCGAACCGCCTCTACGTCTGGCTCGCGGACGAAGCGGGCCTCGATCTGCCGCCCGATCCCGGGTTCCCCGCGATGGAGCACTACCTGACCGCCATGCCCGACTATCCCGTGGTCAACGTCTCCGCTCTCGAGGCGGAGCAGGCGTGCGCCGTGCTCGGAGGCAGGCTCCCGACTCTGGCGGAGATGGAGTACGCCGCGTCCATCGGCCTTTCCGGGCCGTCGGCGGGGCTCTTTCCCTGGGGGGCGCTGGATCCGGAGGATGCGGAGTTCCCCGCCAACTACCTCGCATCCGACGACTGGGACCTGAGGAACCAGGACGGCTACCTCTTCACCGCGCCGGTGGGTTCGTTCCCGCGGAACCCTGCGGGCCTGGCGGATCTCGCCGGCAACGTGGCGGAGCTCACCAGGCCATCCGACAGCACCTGCACGGTGTTCGGCGGCTCGTGGCTCTCTCCGTCGGACGACCTGAGGATCGGCGCCTATTCCACCGTCTACGAGGGCGACAGAGCCCGCCACATCGGCTTCCGCATCGCCCGCTGACCCCTCGGCCGATTCCTGGTTTCAGATGCTTCAGATGCAGTCGTAACTGCAAGGTGTGAAACCAGATGACCTCTTAGCTGATTACTCGATACGCATGATAATGGTACAAATCTGCGATATTGTTGATATCTGTAATCAAGGCCGTTCATTCGCATACGGAATCGACGGGTAGCGTTTCGGTGGTTGTTCGCAGGCAGGCTCTCGCAGGTTCGTTATGCGAACCATGCTGTCGCCTGGTTCATCCCGCTTCACTGGATTCAAGACATGCGAGAGACAATGACTTCAGCCGTGACATAGGTTCTCTGCCGGATCCCGGCGGAGCCGGAGGTAGGACGCGTGCCGCTTCCTCATAATCCCATCGATTTCGCCCCGTGAAATCGTGTGTAGCCGAACCTGGCGAACCACTGCCGGGCCAGCTCATTCCTGCGGACGTCTGAGGATGTATACCCGGGCCCTATCGCGGTTCGCCAAGCTTGTAGATCGGACATGTGGCGAACCACTGCCGGGCCAGCTCATTCCTGCGGACGTCTGAGGAGGTACACCCGGGCCCTATCGCGGTTCGCCAAGCTTGTAGATCGGACATGTGGCGAACCACTGCCGGGCCAGCTCATTCCTGCGGACGTCTGAGGAGGTACACCCGGGCCCTATCGCGGTTCGCCAAGCTTGTAGATCGGACATGTGGCGAACCACTGCCGGGCCAGCTCATTCCTGCGGACGTCTGAGGAGGTACACCCGGGCCCTATCGCGGTTCGCCAAGCTTGTAGATCGGACATGTGGCGAACCACTGCCGGGCCAGCTCATTCCTGCGGACGTCTGAGGAGGTACACCCGGGCCCTATCGCGGTTCGCCAAGCTTGTAGATCGGACATGTGGCGAACCACTGCCGGGCCAGCTCATTCCTGCGGACGCAGGAATGAGCGTGGTGGGCGAAGAGGGATTCGAACCCCCGACTTCCTGCGTGTAAGGCAGGCGCTCTAACCAGCTGAGCTATTCGCCCACCGCGGCCCGAAGGTATAATCGTCATCTGTGGCGTGAGGCAACAGCAGGCCCCGGAGGCTCGGGATGTCCGGTCAGGGTTCGATGTGCGGGATGGATCAGCTGCTGGACGGTGTGTGTCCCGGGAACGTCATCTCGTCCGACAGGCGGGCACGGCTGTATGCCCGTCTGCTGGAGGAGAGCAGGAGAGCGGGGAACATGCCCCGCGTCGTCGTCGAAACCGACGAGGACGACCTTTCGATACTCGCCGTCACCGCCACCGACTGGCCCGGTCTCGCCGCGATATGTCTGAGTGCGATGCAGTTCCACGGCTGGAACCTCGATTTCGCCGAAGCCTTCGCGGTCAGTGACGGCGAAATGCGCAGGGGCTTCCTGATCACCGGGATACGTGACACCGACCCCGAACGGCGGCGCGAATTCGGGGCGGATTCCCTGAAGATGCAGAGCCTCCTCGAGAATCTGGCCGAGGGCCGATCGGACACGATGTCGCTCATGGCCAGAGCCTCCGAGAGGCTCGAGATCTATGAGCGGATCAAGACTCAGGTGAAGGTGCATTACAAGGACAGACCCGTGCCGGAGGCGCTGATGGGTCCCTCCGGTGAGCTGATCCTTTTCGTCTCCTCGCGCTCCGACGAGTATCTGAGGGAGCGCCGGCCGGAGGACCTCGCCCACATGGTCGTCACGAACCACGACCTTATCGAGGGAGTGAGGGCCAGGCGCGGCAGGGCCCTGTTCAAGATCCGCAACATCAGGACGACGAGGGAGCATCTCACAGGGATCAACATCGCTGGATACGAGAGGGACATCTCCTTCCAGGACAGCCTCACCGCGTTGAGCTTCGCCTGTCCGGGGGCCACGATACGGCATCAGAGGAGATACACCACAGGCGACGGCATCATCTCCATCCGGGTCGAGATGTCCGGCCCTTCGGGCCTCGCAGCCAGCCGCGAGGAGATCCGGAGGATGACCGACACGCTCAGGCGCCTCCTCGTGAAGAACGAGCTGGAGAGGCTCAAGAAGATCAGGCGCTATGGCGGGCGGGAGCACTATGCGAGGGCTCTCATCCCGCTGCTGCTGAAGGAATGCGATACCACCGGGATGAGCCAGGCCTACATCGCGCTCGATTCCTCCTCCACCTTCTTCGCCGAACTGAAGATCCTCCTCGTCACCGCAGCAGATGGGATGGAGGATCACGACAGGAAGGTGCTCGCCCTGGTGGGCGCCATCGACAGGCTTGCCGGGATGGCCGTGGTGTCGTTCAAGTCTCCGTCGAACTACGGTCAGAAGTGGGTGGATCTGCTCGACGTCACCGTCCAGAAGGATGCCTATCACGATCTCGAGGAGGCCTACGAGGCTATCAAGCGCTGCATGGAGGAGACGATAGGGCAGTTCCGCGACTTCGACATGGGCATGCGGTTGAACGACGTGAAGCAGCTCCGGGAGATCCGCGACATCCTCCCCGACATCCCCGACAGCGCGGTGACCGACTTCTACTACTGTCTGGAGGATTTCCTCAGGGCGAGTTCACCGGTGGAGGAGCTGGGCCTTCACATCAGACTCGCATTCGAGACGCTCAGCGATGCCCTGAGAACCGGCGGTGACTGCGTACCGCCCACGTCGGCCGTCGTGGTCACTGAAGGCAAGAAGGTCGCCACCCTCTTCTGCTGCATCCTGCCCGAGCATGCCCACACCTTCCAGGATCTGCTCGACGCTGTAAAGGAGTACAAAGTGACGGCCAGCCTGATCGACTGGTCGGGGCTGCACTCTGTCCTTCTCAGGGTCCACGACAGGAGCGGGGCGCTCTCCGATGCCGACTCGGCAAGAGTGCTCGGTATCCTGACCGGAGTCTGCAGGCGGATTCCCGCGAGCGACTGATCCTCGTTCGGCAGCGCGTTCTTCTTGACAGCGGGCGGAGCGTTTAGCTAGCTTCACGCCCCGTGGCGGCGTAGCTCAGTTGGTAGAGCAGAGGAATCATAATCCTCGGGTCAGGGGTTCAAGTCCCTTCGCCGCTACCATGTCTTCAGGGGGGGCTTCGCGCCCCCCCGTCCTTTCACGTCAGCCGATATGCAGAGCCGGTACTCTTGTTCCTGCGTCCTCAGGAACAAGCTGGCACGTATCGGTCATTTCCGCGTCGACGGAAATGAACAGGCCCGGCAGCGGTTCACCATCATGTGCGTTCGGCGCTGGGCGAACCGCGAAAGGGTCATAACGTACTTCCTCAGACAACGAGCATGGTAAGTCGCGTGAAGACCCGGGCGCATCATCCCGCCGGCTCCGCCGGGAGCCGATGAATGCCGCGTAATCAAAGCCACAGGCGATGGTCCTGACTTGCCAAGGCAGATCCGGCACGAATATACGCAGAATTCCTGGGATTCTTCTGTCACGCTACCCGTCGATTTTGCGCTGCGAATGAACGAACTCGATGACAGGCATCAACACTGTATCGCAGATCTGTACCATTTCCATGCGTATCGTGTAGTCAGTCTTGAGGTCATCTGGTTTTACACCATGCGATTACGACTGCATCTGAAGCATCTGAAACCAGGAATCGGCCGGCGACCTATATTCGCAGGCATGAAGTCATCCCTGGAACTCAGATTCATCGCGACCGTCAAGCGGGAGGGGCTGCTCCCCCGCGAATCCTCCGTGATCGCCGCCGTCTCCGGAGGCGCCGATTCGGTCTGCCTCCTCGACATGCTTCTGAGGTTCCGCCGCCACATGGCCTGGAAGCTCTCGGTGCTCCACGTCGACCATTCCTACAGGAAAGCCAGCGTGTCGGACGCCTCCTTCGTCGAGGATCTCGCGAAGGCGGCGGGTCTGCCCTTCATCCTCCGGAAGCTCCCGGCCAGAGGCAGGAGCTCCTCTCCGGAGGCGGACTTCAGTGCGGCGAGACAGGCCATCTACGAGGAGGCCGCCGGCGACGGGCTGGTCGCAGTCGGCCACACCGCATCAGACCGTGCCGAAACCCTCCTGATGAGGCTCGTCGAGGGTGCAGGGCTCAGGGGCCTGGGCGGGATGGACTACTTCGGGGTCGGCCCCGTCAGACGGCCGCTTCTCGACATGACCGCGCGCGAGACGAGAACATATCTGAGCCACAGGGGCGGGGCCTGGATCGAGGACGAGACCAATTCGGACCCTGGATTCCTCCGGAACAGGATAAGGCGAGAGATTCTCGAACCCCTCGAGGATTCGCTGCCCGGAGTATCCAGGAGGATCGCATCCTCTTCCGCCAACATCGGTTCCTGGCGCCGGGTCGCAGAAGGCCTGACGACGGCGGCCGTCGCCAGGCTCGGCGGAGAGGGGAACGAGCTCGACAGACGAATATTCTCGAGATATGAGAAGGCGCTCAGGCAGTCGGTGCTCTGGGAGCTGTGCGGCAGGCCGAGGTCGGGTTCCGCCGAGATCGACAAGACAGATGCCTGGCTCCTCGCGGGCGGATGTGGAGAGAGGCTCCTCCCCGGGGGGAACGTACTGACCGCCGGGCCCGAGACACTGCTTTTCTCGCGGAAGGGAGACG
>JAKLEF010000044.1 GCA_022703195.1 Candidatus Fermentibacterota bacterium
GAGCGCGCGGTCGAAGGCTTTCGTGCCGCCGGTCATGACGTGCCCGCCGGAGTGTCCGCCGTGCTGCTCGGCGGCGCCGACGTCGGTCGCACGCTGGTCAACGATCCGCGCGTCGCGCTCGTCTCCGCCACCGGCTCGACCGGCACCGACTCGGAGCTCGTCGGCTTCACCGGGATGTACTACGACTACTTCGTTCCCCAGGAGGTCAGGATCGTAGCCTCGGCCCCGGAGCTGGTGCAGCCCGAGGACGACCCGGACCTGCCCGCGGGAATGTGGCGGATGATCATCGGGGGGGAGGACTACTGGCTTCTTTCCTCCGACCCCGGGACGATCCAGCTGATCCTGAACCGGGACTGACCCCGGCCCGGGCCGGTTCGTCGCCACCCGCGCCGGCGCCTGCCGCCAGGCCAGTGCGGCCCTCGGCCGCCGGAACCGCCTGTGCGGCGCCGGACCCGGCCGGAACCGCCCTGCCTTCTGACGCAAGCACGGCGTCGCGCCCCTCGAGCCGCATCCTGACAGCGCGCTCGGTTCTGCCCAGGGCTTCGGCGATGGCGGAGGGGGTGGAGCCCTCGCCGGCCATGCGCCTGAGTTCTTCGTCGTCCTCCGGCGTCCATTTCTCGAAGGCCTTCGGGTGGAGCCTGTGCACCTCCTCGAGCTCGACCCTGCGCCTGTCGCCAGATTCGCGGTCCATCACCCTCAGGGCCGAGAGGACGGCCCTGCGGAAGGGCTCGAGACCGCTCTCGAACACCACGATCCTGTCCTGCTTCCAACCGCCGCCCTCGGCCCTGCGGCTCTGGGCCATGGACAGGAACACCCTGCCCCTGCCAGTCTCCCTCACGTCGAGGAAGTAGCCCGCACCGCGCGAAGCGACCCTCTCGCTCCAGATCGTCTGATTCCCGGACTCCATCACCGCACCTCCATGCAAACTGGTGTTCCCGTGACTAGTGTCGCTCATCCGGGACCCGGGCGCAAGGGGTGGGGCGGACGGCCATTTGTGTTATCGTCCGGAGTCTCTTTCGGACGGCTCCGGCAGCCGTCATGGAGCGCGATGGCAGCGGCAGGCGACGGTTTCCTTCCTGTCGACCGCAGGGGCATGGAGGCACTGGGCTGGGACGTCTGCGACGCCGTGATCGTCACGGGCGACGCATACGTCGACCATCCCTCGTTCGGCGCGGCCCTGATCGGCAGGCACCTGGAGTCGCTCGGCCACCGGGTGGGGATCATCGCCCAGCCCGACTGGAAGGACCCCGGCAGCCTCCTCGCCCTGGGGGTCCCGCGGCTCTTCGTGGGGATCACCTCGGGCGCGATGGATTCGATGGTGAACCACTACACGTCGTTCGGCAGGATCAGGTCCGACGATGCCTACACGCCAGGGGGCAGGGCCGGAGCCAGGCCCGACCGCGCGGTGACGGTGTACGCGAACGCAGTCAGGCGGGCGATGCCGGGGGTCCCGATTGTGCTGGGCGGTATCGAGGCCAGCCTGAGGCGGCTCTCGCACTACGACTTCTGGTCCGGGCGGATGAGGAGGTCGATCCTCCTCGACACCCGCGCCGACATCCTGGTCTACGGCATGGGGGAGAGGCAGATCGCCGAGATAGCGGCGAGGCTCTCGGAAGGTCGCTATCTGGACGGCATCCCCGGGACCGCGGTCTGGAAGGGGGCTTCGCGCGCCGTGCCTCCCGAGGGGGCTGTGGTCCTCCCTTCTCACGAGGCGGTGTGCTCCGACCCCTCCGCCTTCCTCGAGATGACGCTGGCGGTGGAGGCCGAGGCAAGCCCGTGGTGCGGCAGGCCGCTCGTGCAGATGTCGGACACCCGGATGACCGTCGTGCATCCCCCCGCGGAGCCGCTCTCCGGAGGCGAGATGGACGCCCTGTACGCCCTGCCCTTCACCCGCAGGCCGCATCCTTCCTACACAGAGCCCGTGCCTGCCTGGGAGATGATCCGCGATTCGGTGACGGCAGTCAGGGGATGCGCGGGCGGGTGCAGCTTCTGCGCCCTCGGCCTCCACCAGGGCAAGCACCTCGTTTCGAGGAGCAGCGTGTCGGTTCTCGGGGAGGTGCGCATCCTGGCGTGTCAGGACTGGTTCCGCGGGACTGTCTCCGACATCGGCGGTCCCACCGCGAACATGTACGGGCTGCGCTGCACGAATCCCGAAGCGGAGAGGAAGTGCCGCCGCCCCTCGTGCCTCTTCCCCTCGCCGTGCCCCAACTTCCCGACGGATCAGACGGCCTATGCCGATCTCCTGGACGCCGCCGCAGGCATTCCCGGAGTGAAGCGCACCCTGGTGGGCAGCGGGCTCCGGCTGGACCTGGCCGCACTCGACCCGGCATTCGTGAGGAGGCTCGCCCGCGGGCACGTGGGGGGGCACCTGAAGGTGGCGCCCGAGCACTTCTCAGAGCGGGTCCTCGAGCTGATGAGGAAGCCCGGCATCGCGACCTGGCGGCGGTTCCTCGGACTCTTCCGCGAGGCCTCGGCCGGGCGGGAGCAGTACGTGCTGCCCTACGTGATGGCGGCCTTTCCCGGCTGTACTATGAGGGACATGGAGGAGGCCGCGGAGGAGCTCAGGCGTTGCGGACTCTCGCCGAGGCAGGTGCAGGCGTTCCTGCCCACTCCGATGACGCTCGCGGCCTGCATGTACGCGACCGGGCTCTCCCCTGACGGGAGGGCGGTCGACGTGGCGAGGAAGCCTTCGGAGAAGAAGCGCCAGATCGACGTCCTGCTGGGGCTTTCCGGGAATCCGGGGAAGGGCCTGGAACCGGACGGCCGCAGGAAGCTATAGAGGGGTGCCCTGCAGGAGTCGTTGAGGAACGACGCACTCGCGGCTACGGAACCCGGCCGGGACAGCACGCAGCAGGCCTACCGGGACGCAGTCATCCTGAGGGGGAGGGGTGCCGAACCCTCCTGCGGGCAGGCCAGCCAGCCTCCTTGAGAAGACCTCCTGCACTCCTCCCCCGCCCTTCCCGAACTCATTCGGATACGGGATCAGCTCCTGACAAGGACCTCGTCGGCCATGCCCCTGACGAGTTCGGCTGCCCTCTCGGCGTAGCCCGCCGGATACGGGGCCAGGCCGGAGTACTCGGGCGAAAGGGTCTTGCCGGGCCGGAACCGCTGGATCGCGTAACGCTTCACATGCCCTATCCTGCCGAGAATCTCCGGCAGGTCCCCGGCCGAAACGAGCCCCGGCACCAGTGTGGTCCTGAACTCGTAGCCGGGCATCGACGCCACCATGCCGGCCGACCTGAGCACATCCTCGAACGACGCCCTTCCGCCGGTGGCGTCCCTGTACCTTGCAGGCGGCGCCTTGAGGTCCATGGCCACGTAGTCGACCATGTCGAGGACGCCGGCGAGCCTGTCGGGGAGCGTGCCGTTCGTGTCGAGCTTGACCGGCAGACCCGTCTCGGACCTTATCCTGTCGATGAATGCGGCCAGGCCGGGCGACAGCAGGGGCTCGCCTCCGGTAATGCAGACCCCGTCGACGAAGCCCACCCTCCGTGACAGCAGGGACAGAACCTCGTCCTCGCAGAGCGTGTACTGGTCCTCTAGCACGTCGGGCCTCACCAGCTCGGGGTTGTGGCAGAACGGGCAGTAGAGGTTGCATCCCCCGAAGAAGACGACGGAGGATATCCTGCCGGGATACTCGATGAGGCTGGTGCCCAGGAACGACCGGATCAAACCGCCGGCTCCCCCTTGCCCTCGGGGGGAGGGGTGATGTCGACGTAGGTCCTGTCGGCGAACTCGGCCTGCTTGCCCCTGTTCCAGTCCTGAACGGGCCGGTAGTACCCGACCACGCGCGAATAGACCTCGGCCTTCACGGCCTTGATCCTGGAGTCGCCCTTCTGTTCCTCAGTCATCTCCACCTATCCTCCCGACGTGAAGGAAAAGCCCGCCCTGGCCAGGGTCCGCGGCATCCGGCCCCAGGGTCCTGTAGCTGCCCTCGGGCAGATCGACCTCGCCGTCCACCATCTCCCCGAACCTCTCGATCTCCTCGTCGGAGTGAGGGAAGGGGCAGTAGAAGCATTCCCCGGGGACGTACCCGTGGACAGGGCATATCGAAAACGTTGGCGTGAAGCTGAAGTAGGGGAGCCTGAACCTGGTGACTATCCGCCTGGCCAGGTCCCTGACGGTTCTCCAGTCAGTGATGGCCTCGCCGATGAACACGTGCACGACAGTGCCCCCCGTGAACATCGCCTGGAGGGGGTCCTGGTGCTCGAGGAGGCTGTAGATGTCGGTGCTGTCGTTCACGGGAGGGTGCACCGAGTTGGTGTAGTAGGGGCTGGTGGAACCCATCGTGTAGATGCCGGGGAACCTGTCGAGGTCCTTCCGCGCGAGCCTGTAGGACGCGCCCTCGGCGGGGGAGGCCTCGAGGTTGTAGAGGTTCCCCGTCTGCTCCTGGAACTCCGAAAGGGCGTCCCGCATGAAACCGAGCACGGACACGGCCCATCCCGCGGATCCGGGCGCCAGGATCCCCTCGCCGAGCAGGTTGCGGCAGGCCTCGTTCATCCCGATGAGGCCGATGGTTGAGAAGTGGTTGGCCCAGTAGGAGCCGCTCGCCCTCCGTATGCCGCCCAGGTAGTGCCTTGTGTAGGGGTAGAGGCCGCGCTCGGTGAGCTCCTCGACGGCTCTCCGCTTGAGCTCGAGCGAATCCCGCGAGAGCTCCATGACCTGCCTGAGGCGCCTGCGGAACTCGGCGTCCCCGCCTCCCCGCGAGAGCCACGCGATCCTGGGCAGGTTGATCGTGACGACCCCGATGGAACCGGTGAGGGGGTTGGAGCCGAAGAGCCCGCCGCCCCTCTTCCTGAGCTCGCGGTTGTCGAGCCGCAGCCTGCAGCACATGCTGCGCGCATCCTCCGGGTCCATGTCGGAGTTCACGAAGTTGCTGAAGTATGGGATGCCGTACTTGCCGGTCATCTCCCATATCGGCCTGAGGTTCTCGTCATCCCAGTCGAAGTCGCTGGTGAGGTTGTACGTGGGGATGGGGAAGGTGAATATCCTGCCCTTCGAGTCACCCTCCATCATGAGCTGGGCGAAGACCGCGTTGAAGAGGTTCATCTCCTCCTGGAAGTCGCCGTAGCGCCAGCCGGTTGAGCGGCCTCCGAGGAGGACCTCTTCGCCGGCGAGCCTCGAGGGCACCCTCAGGTCCATAGTGATGTTCGTGAACGGGGTCTGGAAGCCGACCCTGGTCGGGATGTTCACGTTGAACAGGAATTCCTGAAGGGCCTGCCTGACCTCGTCGGCCGAGAGCCCGTCGGCCCTGATGAACGGCGCCAGGAGCGTGTCGAAGTTCGAGAAGGCCTGGGCCCCGGCCGCCTCGCCCTGGAGCGTGTAGAAGAAGTTGACGATCTGCCCGAGGGCGGTGCGGAGATGCCTGGGAGGGGCCGACTCGATCTTGCCCCTCGCGCCGCGGAAGCCTTCGAGCAGCAGCTCGCGGAGGTCCCACCCGACACAGTAGGGGCCCAGGATGCCCAGGTCGTGGATGTGGATGTCGCCGGTGTCGTGGGCCTCCTTGATGGCGGGCGTGTAGATGCGGCCGAGCCAGTACCGAGCCGTGATCGAGCTGGAGAGGTAGAAGTTGAGGCCCTGGAGGGAGTAGTTCATGTTGGAGTTCTCGTTGACCCTCCAGTCCTCCTTCCCCAGGTAGTCGCCCACCAGGCCGTCGATGCCCCCTATGAGCCGTCCCACGTCCTTCGCCTCGGCCCTCTTCTCGCGGTAGAGGATGAACTGCCGGGCCGCCGCCGTGAGCTTGCGAAGGACGAGGGTCTCCTCGATGAAGTCCTGGACCTGCTCGACCGTGGGGATCGAACCCCTGCGGAAGAAGCTCATGTAGAGGGCCGCCTCGACCTGGTCGACAATGTCTGAGGCATCCTCGGGAGTCTCCGTGGACGCGAGCACGTTCTCGATCGGGCGGAGGATCTCGCCGCGGCGGTAGCTCTCCACCTCGCCAGTGGCCTTGCGAACGAGCCAGTCCATATGCAGGAACTCCGATGCTCTACGGTTTCTGTCCGACGACCCCGCTTCGATAATAGCCCGGCTGGGTCCCCCGTCAAGCCCGAAAACACAATATATTGTGGCGGCAGCCGGGCTGCCTGCCTATATGTTGCAGTATCAATGCTCTGGCTCGGAGCCCTTCGCCCGGGTCCCGGAGGTCGTTCCCGCACATGAGACTCTCGATCGCGAAGAGGTACGGCCTGGCTTCGGTGGTGCTCTGGTCGACCGCGGCGACGGCGTTCAAGCTCGCCCTCGCCGGGTCCGGGCCCTGCATGGTGGTCCTGTCGGCGTCGGTGGTCTCCCTGGCGTTCCTCGCGGTCCTGTGCGCCTCCACTGGCGCCAGGCTCACCTGGAGGATCATGCTGGAGGCCCTGCCGAGAGGGGTCCTGAACCCGTTCGTCTACTACCTCGTGCTCCTGGAGGCATACGACAGGCTGCCGGCCCAGATCGCGATGGTGGTCAACTACCTGTGGCCGGTGGTCCTGGTGCTTCTGCACGCGGCCCTGGGGAGGCGGAGGCTCCGCTCCGGGAGCCTGCTGGCAGTCCTGATAAGCTTCGGCGGGGTGGCGGTCCTGGCCCTTCTCGGACCCGGAGACGGCGGAAGGGCGGATGCGGCCGGCCTGGCCCTCGCCCTGGCCAGCACTGTCATCTGGGCATGCTACTGGATACTGGGCCTCGGAAGAGGTGGTTCGGAAGCACCGGAAAGCGTCCGGCTCCTGGCGGGCTTCGCCTGGGGGGTGCTCTTCCTCGCCGCATATGCGGCAGTCACCGGAAGCTTCGCGATCCCGGACGCCCGGTCGGCGATTGCAGGAGTCTGGATCGGCCTCTTCGAGATGGGGCTGACGTACGTGCTCTGGTCGAGAGCCCTGTCGCTCGCGAAGGAGCCTGCGGAGGTCGGGAGCCTCGTATACCTGACCCCGTTCCTCTCCCTCTGCTTCATAGCTCTCGTGCTGGGCGAGGAGATCAGGCCCGCCACGCTGCCGGGGCTCGTGCTGGTACTCGCGGGGATCGCCGTCCAGAGACGGGTGGAGGCTCGAGGGAGGACCCGCGGGGGCTCAGAACCGCAGCCCTCCGACGTCCCCGGCGACCGACACGAACCTCGCACCCCGTGAGAGCCAGCGGGCCGCGGCATCCCGGATCGACCCGGGCGTCACGGCCAGGGTGCTGCGGGAGTCCTCCACGTCCCTGTCCAGCCTCCTCCCGGTGGCCGCCGAACCCAGCAGGTAGCCCGCCAGCGAATCGTAGTCGTGCAGGTTCATCGCCTTCCTGCCCACCGACGAGGCCTTGAACAGGTCGATCGTCTCCGTGTCGAAGAGCGTGCCGGCTGCGCGGTCCAGTTCGTCCTCGATCATCTCCAGAACCCTCCCTGCACTGTCGCGGGAGGTGGCGGCATACGCTATGAACCTGCCGTAGAGGCCGGTGCAGATGTAGTCGCAGCCGACCTGGTAGGCCAGCCCGTGCTGCTCCCTTATCCTCCGCTCCAGCCTGGAGTTCATGCCGTCGCCGAGGATCCTCGACAGGAGGCGGAAGGCATGATGGTCGGCCGCATCCCTCGCGGGGGCCTCCGCGCCCAGGACCACGGCGGCCTGGGTCCTGCCGTCCATCGCCGTCCTTATGCGCACTCCCTCCTCCGGCACCACGGGCGCCCATGTCGGCGGCAGGAGCGATCCCGGACCGGCCCATCCCCCGAAGATGTCCGAAACGTCCGCCAGGAGCCTGTCCGCATCGAACGAGCCCACCGCGACCAGGACCGAGCCTTCGGGCCTCGCGCAGACCGAGTGCAGCGAAACCACGTCCTCCCGGGCTATCCTCGACACCGATTCGCACGTGGGGACGCCCGACCGCTCCCTCCGCTCGGACATGGCGAAGGCGAGCTGTTCGACGGCCCTTCCGAAGGGCGTGTCGACCCTGTGGCAGATCTCGGCGACCTTCTCCTCCACGACCCTGGCCACGTCCTCCCGCCGGAAAGCGGGTCTCATGACGAGATCCGCCAGGAACGACAGCCCCGTGCTGATGTCGCGGGCGTGGAGCCCCGCGGCCGCGAAGGAGTACTCGCGGTCGGCCTCGTGCACGAATCCGGCGCCCGTCCTCTCCAGCCTCCTGTTGAACGCCAGGTAGTCCTCGGATTCGTTTCCGTAGGCCAGCGCCTCGACGCACACCGCCGAGAGCCCGGACAGCTCCCACGGGTCGGCGGCCGCCGCCATCGGGAACGAAAGGGCGAGGGAGACCAGGGGGAAGGTATCGTCGCGCTTCATTAGCATCCGCAGGCCGTTGTCGAGAATCGCGGTCCCCACTCCTTCGCTGACGCCCGATGGCGGGACGGAGAGCATCTCTGCGGTCACCGGTATCGCGGGGAGGCCGGCCGGTTCGGGGGGTGCGATGTCGCCCGCCTGGTCCCGGAGGCCCATGGCCGTCGAATCGGACCCGGAGCCCGAGGGGATCAGCTCCGTCACCCAGCCCTTCACCGGGTCGAGCCACCTCCTGCAGGCGCCAGCCAGGTCCGAAGGCGTCGCGCGCCCCACCTCCGTGGCGATCTTCGAGAACATGAACGCGTCGTCATGGATGATGCCGGGCACCGCAAGGGCCCCCGCCGCCCCGAAGGGGCTGGCGTTCTCCATCAGGTCGAGCACCTCGCTCCTGTTCCTCAGGCTCTCGAACTCGCCGGCCGGAAGGGGGGCGGCGCCCAGCGAGGAGATCTCACGGAGGATCATCGACTCGACCAGTGCGACGTCGGCCCCTGGGTAGAGCGATGTCCTGATCTGGAAGAGCCCGGGGCACGCGGTGAATCCGATGTCGGCCGAGACGCCCAGTGCGAGGCCTCCTAGCACCAGCAGCTCGTCGAGCCGGCTCGAGCGGGTGCCCGACAGCCAGTTTGCAGCCATGTCGAGGAGCGCCCAGTCGGGATGGCCCGGAGCGGGTGCCGGGAAGGAGATCGACAGCCTCGGGATCGACGAGGGGTGCTCGAAGGACGCCCTCCCGGGAGGGTTGAGCAGGCCTTCGGCCGGATAGACCGCCCTGGTGCCCGGGGGCATGGCCCCGAAGTACCGGTCGGCGGCCCTCCTGACGCGGCCGGCATCCACTCCGCCTGCGACGGCCAGGACTGCGTTGGACGCCCCGTAGAAGCGCTCGTGGAATGCTGCTGCCCCGAAGTGGTCGAAAGCCGCGATGTCGCGCTCGAATCCTATCACCGGGCTCCTGTAGGGGTGGCTTCGGTAGGCCTGTGCGGAGAGAACCTCCTCCATGGCGCCCGCGGCGCTCTCGACGCAAGAGGTCCTGCGCTCCTCGAGGATGACGTCCCTCTCCCTGGCCACCTCGCCGGCGTCGAAGACGGGTGACATCATCCTGTCCGCCTCGAGTTCGAGCGCGGTCTCGACTCCGGCCGCCGGGAGCACCTCGTAGCAGCAAGTCAGGTCCCTCGACGTGTAGGCGTTGGTCAGGCCACCGAAGCTCTGGATCCGGCCCCAGAACAGGCTGCCGGGGAACCTCGCGGTGCCCTTGAAGAGCATGTGCTCGACCAGGTGGCTGAGACCGCGCGTGCCCTCGCCCTCGAGCGCCGACCCGGCCCTCAGGCACGTGAGCACCGCCGCGACGGGCGTGAAGGGCATCGGCAGGACGAGCAGCTCCAGGCCGTTCGGCAGAACGGTTCTCTCGACGTGGTCATGGATGTCCAGGGGATCCTCCAGTCGTCATGAGCTTCAGCGGAGGAGCACGGCCCTCGCGGTCAGCGGACGGGAGCCCTGCCGCACCAGGATCGCTAGATACAGCCCCGGGGGCGCCCCGGGGAGTCCGACCGTCAGCTCCGTTTCTCCCTGTAGGTCTTCGAACGGCTCGTCGGCCACGATCCTGCCCGCGCAGTCGTATACCAGCAATGTGGCCGCCCCGCCTCCATCCAGACCCGACAGGGCCAGGCGCATCGACCCCGAACAGGGGTCGAGCGCGATCATCGTTGCCTCGACCGGTCCCTCGCCTTCCGCAACTCCCTCCGGACCCTGCAGGCATGCCTCGACCGAGTGTCCGCCGGCCGGCAGGGCCGGCAGGACGACGAAGAGCCGCGAAGACCTGGCCTCCCAGGGTATCGGGACTCCGTCGAGCTTGACGTAGAGCACGGTTTCACTGTCGGGTACCTCGGCCACGAATGTGAGCCCCTGCCCGGCCGAACCTTCGAAGGATGCGGTCACGAGGTTCCCCTGGCTCCTCATGGACGTGAAGGCGATGCCCGCCTCCTCTTCGAGGAACAGACCGTAGTCCTCGGGGAACATCCAGCCGAAGTGCGGCATGCCTTCGAAGACTGAGCAGATGCTGTCGATGGATGCGAAGACCGCGGGGTTGCCCCAGCCGAACATCCTGTCGGGATGGCACCCCAGCAGGGCGTGCTTCCCCCTCTCGAGGACGGCGGTCGCGTACTCGTACGGAGCGGGCGGGTAGTCGCCCCACCAGACCGTGTTGCTCCCCC
>JAKLEF010000045.1 GCA_022703195.1 Candidatus Fermentibacterota bacterium
GAGGGACCCCCTGATCCACTTCCTCAGGAAGCAGACCCACGCCGAGTCTTCAAGCAGGCTGGTCGACTTCAGCCGGTCGGTGCTCCGCTACTGGGCCACCTCCGACGCGTCCCCCCTCCGGATGTACCTGTCCGGGAGCGTTTTCGAGGCCGTCCTCAGGGAGCACGGGCATGCGAAGGGCCCGGGAGAGGTGCTGGCGAGGCTCCATGAGCACTGGGGCGGACCCTGCGGCGACCTCGACAGCGGAGATCCCGTCGGGGAGCTGATAGAGGGGCTGGCCACCCTGTCCCCGCAGTCCCTCGCGGAACGGATGGAGGAGGCGGGCCATCTGCCGGAGGCAGACAGGACCAGGGTCGCACTCATGATACGGCTCTACCAGCTCCTCCGGAGCAAGTACTCCTTCTCCACCGACTCCCTCGAGAAGACGGTACTGGACCATACCGGGCTGGACGCGGAGGCGCGCAGGGCATTCTCGGACTCGCTCAGGGCATGGCGCCAGGACCCGCGCGGAGAGCAGAGGGATGCCCTCATGGACGCCATGCTCGACATCATGGAGCAGCTCAAGGAGATCGTCCTCGACCCCGCACCCTCCGCGGCGGTCGAGAACATCTATCACAAGAGGCACATCGCCGCTGGGATCCCCTCGATGTACGGCTCCTACTCGGAGCCCAAGTTCGAGGCGCTCGGGCTGACCTTCAGGCTCGAGACGCTCCTGGCAAGGCTGCTGGACGACCTTGTCTCCCAGCCCGAGATCCCCTTCGTCAACAGGGCCTCCCTCAGGAAGATGGCCAAGGACCTCAGGCGGTTCGACAGGGTGCTGGCGCTGGACGGAGTGAACACCCGCACGTTCACGGCCAGCATCGGGCTCCTCGAAGCGAGCTTCTCCTGGCACAACATCACCTTCCACCAGTACAGGAACATCTTCCTCTTCCTCGTCCAGAGCGTCAGTTCGCTCTCGAGGGCCTCGATCCTGAGCCACGACCAGATCCTCCGCATAGTGCTCTCGAACGATCCGAGGCAGTGCGAGGCCAGGGGGATGACCGTCGACGCCGTGTCAGAGATCGTCCTCCGCGAAGTGCTCGTCTCGGCCCAGGGGATCCAGGCCCTGGACAGGTACGTCGGCGACAAGTACCGCCAGATCTCCGACCTCGCCGGCAGCCTGAGCCCCGATGCGCTCACCCGCATGATGAACTACGACCCCGACTGCCTGATCTCGCCCCTCCACGAGAGCCGGCCCGCGGTGGACGACCAGATGACGCTGGGCTACAAGGGCCTGGGGCTGAAGCACCTGGCCGCCTACGGCCTGAACGTGCCGGAGTGCTTCGTGATCACGGCCGAGCTGTTCTCGGCGCTTCCCGCGATGTCCTACGGCCCGATGTACAGGGACACGATAGGGCGGATCCGCCGGGCCCTGGACGACATGGAGGAGAAGACCGGCCTCCGCCTGGGCGACAGGGACCGCCCCCTGATCCTCTCGATCCGCTCCGGGTCGGCGATATCGATGCCCGGGTTC
The DNA here is from genome assembly GCA_022703195.1 of Candidatus Fermentibacterota bacterium. Lineage (GTDB taxonomy): Bacteria > Fermentibacterota > Fermentibacteria > Fermentibacterales > Fermentibacteraceae > Fermentibacter. The sequence continues at coordinate 1,514 of JAKLEF010000045.1, forward strand.
ATGACGACCTTCGTGGACGTGGGGCTCAATCCCGATCTGACGGAAGCCCTTTCGCAGAGGGAGGGATACGCCTGGGCCGCCTGGGACTCCTACAGGCGCTTCGTCCAGACCTGGGCCATGAGCTTCGGGCACGACCGGGAGATCTTCGACGAGATCATGATCGACTTCAAGAAGCGCTACGGCGTACAGCTCAAGATGGACTTCGCCCCGGAGCACATGCGGGAGATGGCGGCCGCCTACCGCACGAGGGCGGAGGGCCTGGGAGTCGCATTCGTGGACGATCCCTTCGAACAGGTCGTGGCCTGCATCCACAAGGTGCTCGAATCGTGGGATTCGCCGCACGCCAGGTTCTACCGCTCCTGCACGGGCATAGCGGACGACTGGGGGACCGCGGTCATCCTCCAGAGGATGGTCTTCGGCAACAGGAACAGGCTCTCGGGCTCCGGGGTGACATTCACCAGGAACCCCCACGACCGGTACACCCGCCAGGTGAGGCTCTTCGGCGACTTCACGACCTGCAGCCAGGGGGAGGACCTGGTCGGGGGCCTGGTCTCCCCCATGCCGATCTCCGAGGCCCAGCGCCTCGGGAGCAGCCTCTACGACGGGGTGGAGAACTCGCTCGAGAAGGATTTCCCCGACGTCTACCGGACCCTGCTGGAAGCCTCCCGGGACATAGTTTCCCTGAGGGAGTACGATCCCCAGGAGATCGAGTTCACGTTCGAGTCCCCCTCGGGCGGGGACTTGTACTTCCTCCAGAAGAGGCCCATGGTTTCGGAGCCGGCTTCCGATGCCCCCTACTTCGTCTCCGACGCGGGATCTCCGGCAGAGCCCGTCGCCCTGGGGATGGGAGTATCAGGGGGAGCCTACTCCGGCAGGGTCGCGGTCAACAGGGAGCAGATAGAGATGCTGCTCGCCGGTAGTCCGGGCGAGAGCATCCTGCTGCTGCGGCCCGACACGGTCCCCGAGGACATCGAGATGATCGTGAAGGTCCAGGGGATACTGACCGCGAGGGGGGGAGCAACGTCCCACGCGGCGGTGACGGCGAAGAGACTCGGGAAGACGGCCGTGGTGGACTGCCACAGGCTCGAAGTGGACGAACAGAAGGGCTCGGCCAGGCTCGCGGGACTCGAGATGAAGCCCGGGGACTGGCTCAGCATCGACGGGCGGACCGGCCACATCTTCCCCGGGAGGCTTCCGGTCACCGCCCGGCCGATCTGACGAGGGAACCAGCTCGATCGTATACCAGGGAGGCGGCACCATGAGCGGACAGCGTGTACTCGGGATCAACGGGCTCGGCAGGATCGGGAAGCTGACCCTGTGGCACCACCTGGGGCGCGATGACTTCGACCGTTTCGTCGTGAACACCGGTCGCGAGGTCGGGACGTCGCTCGATTCGGTGATCCAGTACATCGTCAAGGACAGCACATACGGGCTGCTGCACAGGTGGCTGGGCGGACTCAGAGCATCCAGGGACTGCAGGGTCGTCGACGAGGGCAGGGGCATCCTCTCGATCCAGGGGCGGGAGGTGCGGATCCTCAGGGAGGCGCGCAACCCGAAGGACATCCCCTGGCGGGACAACGGGGTGTCACTCGTGGTGGACTGCACCGGCAGGTTCGTGGACCAGCACGCCGAGGCCGACTCTCCGGGAGGAGCGCTGAGGGGTCATCTGGCGGCCGGGGCCAGGGCCGTGATCCAGAGCGCGCCCTTCAAGAGCAGGCAGAAGAGCGCCCCCGATCCCGACGACGCCATAATGATGATCTACGGCATCAACCACCACAGGTTCGAGCCAGGGCGGCACACTGTCGTCTCGGGCGGATCGTGCACCACGACCGCCCTTGCGCACATGATGCGGCCCCTCCTGGAGAGGGACCTGACCCGCCGCATGATCACGGCCGGGATGAGCACCGTACACTCGATAACCCCCAGCCAGCCGGTCCTCGACGCCGTACCGGACTCCGGGGCGAAGGACATGAGGAAGGCGAGGGCCGGCCTGTCCAACATCGTCCTCACTTCGACAGGGGCTGCCAAGGCCCTGGAGCAGGTGCTGCCCGAGATCTCGAGGATAGGCTTCATGGCGGATTCGGTGAGGATCCCCACATCCACGGTCAGCCTCATCATCCTCAACATCACGTTCCAGTCCGGGATGGACGGCGAGGGCAGGCCGCTCATCGACCGCGACGCCATCAACGCCATCTATCGCGACGCATCCCTGGGCGAGGCGGCGGGCCTCGTGAGGTACAGCGAGGAGCAGAACGTATCGTCCGACGTGCAGGGCGAGGATGCGGCCGTCGTCATCGAGGCCGTCGAGACGCACACCCGCACTGGCTTCGTGGACGTCGTCCTGCCCGCGGACGGCTCGGAGCGGACCGAGAGCATCCCGGTGACCCACGTGAAGATCTTCGGCTGGTACGACAACGAGATGGGCAGCTACACCCACCGGCTCGGGGAGCTGACCTCCTACATCGCCTCGACCCTCTAGCGGGCGGGGGAAACGGGCGGATGGGACAGGGAAGGCCCGGACCGGCACTCTTCACTGACCGCGGCGAAGCCCTGGCCGAGGCTGCCAGACTCGCCGGCGCGAAGGGGGCGGCCTCCTGCGTGGTCTCGAGGTTCTCGCCGAAGAGGGGCGTGACCGTCTACAGGATCATGCCCATGAGGGGATTCGGGCTGCCGCCGGGATGGACGTTCGAGGAGACGGTCGAGCCCGGGCGCGAGAGGATCGAGATCGAGCCGCCGGAGAAATCGAGCACCAACGGCTTCTGATCGCCTGGCGGGACGGCCTGCCGGGCTACTTCCGGGTGAGGAGCCAGTAGGTGAGGCCCAGCGCCATGATCACGGATGCCGTGCCGAAGACGAAGACGGGCGTCATGCTCGAGAAGTCGAAGATGATCACCTTCCTGGCTATCGCCATGAGAGCCGTCGCTATGACGAGCTGCACGGGGATGACCTCGGACTTCAGGTAGAGCGTGATGTTCGTGAAGATCTCGATGCCTATCAGGACGGCGAGGAATCCGCCGAACGTCCCCAGCACCTCGTTCATGCTCAGCAGCATGAAGGGCGGGGCGACCAGCTGCCGGTACAGTCCGTACACGACGTCGCCGATCCCCCATACGATCACGAACACCATCAGGACGGCCAGCACCCTGACGGCCGCCCTGATGACCCAGTGCAGCCTCCTGACGAGGGGGTCGTTGGCATCGTAGAGACTGTGGCTGGGGCACGCCTGCGGCGGGGTCCTGTCCTCCGGCATCTCGCCTCCCGTCGTCGGTTGCAGCGCCGCATGCGGCGGCGGTTCCGCGGATTCCGGCCGAGTATGCCCCGCACAGCCCCGGGCGGCAAGACGGGCAGCACCGCCCCGGGTGGCGAGGGCTTTGACGGAAAGGCACCCCGCGGTTAGGATGCGCGCACGACGAGCCCCGGGGCCGGCTCCGCAGCTGGAGGATACGCTCTTGGACGAACTCAGGATCGCGCACATCGTGGTCGAGGTCCCCTGGCCCCCCGACAAGGGCGGCAAGGTGTCCTTCCTCAACCACATCATGGAACTCTCGGGATCGCCGGGCGTATCGGTCAGCCTCGTGCTGCTGGATGCGGACGGGGACCGCGCCGGTCAGGCGGGCCACTTCCGCGGGATCGGGCTGGAGACCGAGGTCTTCCCGCGAAGCCTGCCACACGTCTCGGAAGGATTCGCCGCCGGGGCGAGGGCGCTCGTTTCGTTCCTGCTCTCGCCGAAACCGAGGATCTGCAGGGTGAGGAGGAGCGACGCGGCGATAGCCCACGTGAGGGGCCTGCTCGGGCGCGGCCTGGACGCGATCGTCTGCGAGCACATCTCGGGACTGGAGATGATCCCCCGCGAGGCCTTCGGAAGGATCCCCGTCATCTGCGTGACGCACAACGTCGAGCGGCGGGTCGCCCTGGACCAGCTGAGGTTCCAGGGGATCCTCAGCCCGCTGCGCCTGTTCTTCCTGGGCGAGTACCTGAAGACGGTCGTCTACGAGAGGCACCTGATGAAGCTCGTCAGCGCCGTCATCTCGATATCCGGGAGCGATGCGGAGTGGTACTCGCGGACATACCCCGGGACGAGGGTGGTTCTGACCGACGAGCCGATCCCCGTGAGGGAGCAGCGGTGGAAAGGCTCGGAATCGGGCAGGAGGCTGCTGTTCATCGGCTCGCACCGATATTTCCCGAATCTCGACGCCATGAGATGGCTGGCAGGCCGGTTCATGCCGGCGCTCCGAAGGCTCGAGCCGGATGCAGTACTCTCGGTATGCGGCCTTTCGGAGGAGGAGGCCCGCAGACTGGGGATCAAGAGCGAGGGGGTCGAGTACCTCGGCTTCGTCGACGGGGATGCGCTTCCCGGGCTGCACTGCTCCCACGACCTCTACCTCTGCCCGATAAGGCTGGGCTCGGGGATCAAGATGAAGATCCTCGACGCGATGTCGTACCTGATGCCGGTGGCGGCCGTTCCCCAGTCGCTTTCGGGGATAGGGGCCGGCGGGCCTCTCGCCTGTCTTGACTTCGACGACCCTGCTGCGAGTGCCGGACGGGTGGCCGGCCTGCTCAGGGACAGGGGCGAGCTGCAGGCCATGTCCGACCGGACGCGGGACGAGCTGGCCGAGTACAGGAGAAACCGGAGGGATTTCGCCGGAGCGGTGCGGGAGGCGCTGGATCCCCTTTCCGGGGGTGACGGGGTTTGCCCCGCGGCCGGGGCGGGTTATCTTAGGAGGACCAGGGAGGTCCGATGAGACACTTCGCGATTCTCGCGTGCGCCGCTTCGAGCGTGCTGGCGGGTTCTCTGCCCTTCGCCAGGTACGGTATGCTCGACGCCCCCGTGGCCGGCGTCCTCGAGCATACCCAGGTGGCCGTAGGGCTCGGATTCACCGCCTACGGCTACGAGAACCCCGACGGCTCGAACGAATCGGACTTCGCCCTGGGCGGATATGTCGAGGTGGGCCTGATCGACCGGATCCAGCTCGGCGCGACCTATCTGGGGGCTGGCGGCTTCTCGGGGCAGGCCAGGGTCCTGGCCCTCCGGGAGTCCATCACCCGGCCCGGCATCGCGGTCGGAGTCGAGAACCTGATAGGCGAGAAGAACTACGAGTTCTTCGAGGACGACTCGGCGCTGTACGAGTACCCGCAGAGCCAGAACCTCTCCGCATACATCGTGGTGACCAAGAGCCTGGACTACCTCGCCCATGTGCCGGTCTGCCTGAACCTCGGATGGGGCTCCGGGCGGTTCATACAGGAAGAGGACTCCGACGGTTTCGCCAATCCCATTCCCGGCCTCTTCATGGCCGTGGAGATCCATCCCTCGAACGTCTTCTCGCTCGCGGTGGAGTGGGACGGCCGGGATGCCAACTTCGGCGCCCGCTACGACATCAACAGGAAGGTGTCCGTCGCGGCCTGCCTGGCCGAGTTCGAGCAGTCGCTCAGGGGCGACGACAGGGATCAGACCGACGTGATGCAGAACTCCAAGTTCACGCTCGCCGCCGAGTTCGAGCTCGGGCCGTTCTTCAACAGGACGACGCTCGAGCCCACGGAGCGCCTGCGCAGGACACAGGACGAGGAGGCTCTGAGGCAGCTCGAGGAGGAGAGGCGGCAGGCCCTCCAGGAGATAGAGGAGCTGCTCAGGGCTATGGAGGGCGGGTCCGGAGACGCGGAATGACGGGCGGATGCCCGTGCCACCGCTGCCGCCGGCCCCGGTGACAGAGGGTATGAAATGATCCTGCTGATGGTTGCTTGCGTCTCGACAGGCGTTCAGCCGCATATGCCGGAGGATCTGTCCTCGTCGGCTCTGGTTTTCAACGAGTTCATGGCGACCCCGCTCTCTTCGGCCACGGAGGCGGAGGGGGAGTGGATAGAGCTCTACAACAGATCCGACGACTACGTGAACCTCTCGGGGTGGCGGATCCGCAACCAGAGCGGCATCCAGATCATCTGCGGAACCTATCTCGTGCCCCCCGACGGATATGTCGTCCTCGGCTCCTCGGGCGACTCCGGGCGAAACGGCGGCTACTCTCCCGACCAGGTCTACTCGGGCTTCGGCATATCGGCCACCGGCTCGCTCATGCTGATCGAGCCCGGAGGGCAGACCGCGGAGACCCTCGTATACGACTCGTCCTGGCCTGTCGAGCCGGGATGCTCCTGCGAGAGGATCAACCCGAACTGGACCATAGGTCTCTCATCGAGCTGGGCCGCGGCCGTGTTCTCGTTCGGCGACGGCGACAAGGGCACGCCGGGCGAGAAGAACAGCGTCTACGAGAACTCTTTCGCGTCCAATACCTGGGCCTTCATCAAGGCATTTGTCCAGTAGATCCCTCCTCCTGGCGCTGGCCCTGGCGTCGGCGGCTGCATCCGATCCGCTGACCGTCTTCTTCATCGATCCCGGCTACGCCGATTACTCCGGCGATGCGATGCTCGTGAGGACCCCGTCGGGCGGGTGCTATCTCATCGACGGGGGTGACCACGGGTCCGACCCGTTCTGGGACTGCGGGGAGTCCAGGGTCCTCCCCCTCCTCGACAGCCTGGGCATCTCCCATCTCGACGGCATCGTCGCGACCCACCCGCATTCCGATCACATCGGAGGGCTGATCTCCGTCCTCGAGGCCGTCACGGTCGACTCCGTCTGGGACAGCGGATTCGACTCCGGCTCATTCGTCTACGGCGAGTTCATCGACGCCGTCGAGGCCTGCGGGTCGGGCCTCCGCATCCTCCGGAGGGGCGATTCCCTGGACTGGGGTCCGGGTCTCTCGGTGCAGGTGCTGCACCCGGTGGATCCTCTCGATCCGGGCAATATCAACAACGCGAGCATAGTGCTCAGGCTCTCCTACCTGGATGTGAGCTTCCTCTTCGCCGGCGATCTCGAGACCGAGGGCGGCGAGGACGTCGTACTCGAGGCGCTGGCTCTCGGCCTGATCGACAGCATCGCCTCGGACGTACTGAAGGTGGGCCACCACGGCTCCTACTCGTCCACCTCGACTCAGTGGCTCGCGGCGGTCTCCCCCGACTGGGCAGCCATAGAGGTCGGCGCAGGCAATCCCTTCGGGCATCCCCACGGCGAGGTGATCGCCAGGCTGATGGGGCGGGACATCGACATCTTCAGGACGGACCTGCTCGGCACGTTCTTCATCTCGACCGACGGCGACAGCCTCTACTTCCAGTCGCTGCCCGGAGGCGGGACCCCGGGGGACCCTCCCGGCTTCGTCGCCTATCCCAGCCCCTGCTCCGACCATGTCACGTTCCGATGGCCCGCTTCCGGAGGCTCTCCGACATACACCCTCAGAGTCGTGAACCTGTCGGGGGAGACCGTGATGAATCGCGAGACCGGGGACCTCTCGGTCGAGTGGGACCTCTCTCTGGACGGAGGCTCCCTCGCCTCTCCCGGGCTCTATGCAGCCGTCCTGGAGGACGGAGGCGGGGGGAGATGGGTCGAGTACTTCTCCATAGTGCGCTGACCGCCCTGCTCGCATCGGGCGTCTCAGCCGCCTCAACTGGCACGGCCGACGCCCTGGTGCTCTGCGCCGATCCCTTCGCCGCGACAGCGAGACTCGGCATCGCGGCAGGCGCGGTAACGGCCGGGGCCTCGGCAGGTACGACGAATCCCGCTGCGCTCACCCCCGGGATCACCGCATCGGGCGGGACCGCCCGGCTCGAGTCCTCCACGGCCGGCGCGGCGGCCGCCTTCTCCGCCGGGGGAGGCTCCACCGCCGGGCTGGCGATCCAGTGGCTCGGCCACGGAGGCATCCAGGGCAGGGACGAGGCGGGCACGCCCACGGGAGAGTATTCCTGGTCGACGGGTTGCCTGTCGGCAGCCTTCTCCACAGCACTGCTGCCAGGGCTCAGGGCCGGAGCCTCGCTCGGCCCGGTGTGGGAGAGCGCCGACGCAGAAGGGGCGACGGGCCTCACCTCCACGATCGGCCTCTACAGCGACGCTTTCCCCGGGCTGGAACTGGGCCTTTCCATCGACAACCTCGGCAGTGCGCCCGAATGGAACGGCGTCAGGAAGAACATGCCCACCGGGCTCACGCTCGGAGCTTCGTGGAGGCCATCGGCCCTCCTCCGGCTCGTGGGCGGGGGATCCCTCGGGTTCTTCACAGCCTCGAGGCTCTCGGCAGCCGCCGAGATCCCTGCCGGCCCGGTAGCCGTATCAGGCGGCTGGGAGCTGGTCCCCGGCGAATCCGAAGCTTCCGGCCCCTTCTTCGGGGCAGGCTATGTCTACGAATCCTCCGGTTCCTACCGGCTGGATATCTCGGTATCCCGCGACGAGTTCGGCTGTCCGGTGCTGGCCGGGCTCTCCGCCTCCTTCTAGCCGCCGACACCCAGCCGGGCGATATTCGGTCAGGAAAGCACGACGAGGGGTTCACTCAACCGGAGGTCGGAGATGCCTTCTTCTGCGAGGACGAGGATGCTGATCCTGGCAGCGGCCGTCACCATGGCGGCCTCCTGCGGCGACGACGAACAGGGCCCTGCCGGGACCGGCGAGGAGCCCCAGGCTTCGGTGCTCGACGCCGACGCATCGGGTTCGACCAATTCGGTGCTGGCCAGCTGGACTCGGTGTCCCGACGAGGATTTCGAGGAGTACCGCCTCTACAGGTCGTCCGAGCCCGGCATCGAGGAGGACCAGACCGGCGCAGTGATCGCCGCCACGCACTCCTCGGCCTCCGATACGGTGTTCACCGACACGGGGCTCGAGTGGAGCCACACGTACTACTACGCCCTCGTCACCCGTGACACGGAGGGCCTCGAGAGCTGGAGCAACGAGGTCACGGCCGTAACGCCCGACTCCGGAGCCGCCGGCGACTGGCTGACCTGCGCCGAGGTGCAGGGCATGGCCGCCTCGTCGCCCTACGAGGGCCAGGTCGTCACGGTTACGGGCGTGGTCACCGTGGGAGGCACGGAATACTACTCCTCGACGTCTCCCT
>JAKLEF010000046.1 GCA_022703195.1 Candidatus Fermentibacterota bacterium
CTTCTTGATGAGCCTCTTGGGTATCAGATATCGGCAACCGTAGATCGAGCCGAGGAGGAACCTGTTGAAGAGGAATCCGATGCCCGTGTCCAGGCCCGTGGAGGCCGTCGCGGTGATCCCGTCGAAACGCATCCGCTTCGCCGCCGACAGCACCCTCAATCCGGATATCTGCGTCTCCATGGTGATGTCCGTGACTATCCCGTCGAAATGCACGCCCGGCTCCGCCAGCAGGGCCACACCCTCGCCGGCGGACCTGACCCTCACCACTTCGGCGCCGCGCGATTCGAGGTCACGGGTGATGGCTGTGGCATATCTGTCTTTGTCGTCGACGAGGAGCACCCTCTTGAGCGCAGGTGGTCTTCCGGGCCTTCCCAGCACAGGTTCCGCTCCGGCGAGAGAGTCGCGCGGTCCGCCGCGGCCGCGGACGGATCATCACCATAATATGGACAAGACGGCCGGCAGGGCCATGCCCCGCAGGCCTCCCCGGACCTGTCGGCGGGTTGACCCCGGGCCTCGGCATGGCCACTATTCGCCGGGAGGTGGCCATGTCCTCGAGGACCTGTCCAGGTTGCGGGCAGTTCGACGAATCCCCCGACGCCTTCCCGGGCTGCGGCAGGTCAGGTCCGGGAGACGGGCGCCCGGGCCCGGCAGGCCTGTCGTTCATCGATCGAATAGTCCGCATCCTGCTCGAACCGGCGAAGCCTCCGGGGACCGCGGGGCTCTATTCCCGCGGAATCCTCCTGCTGATCCTGCTGGTGTGGGGCTGCAGCTTCGCGCTGGGTCCGGCCGAAGTCCGATACGGATACGCCATGCGGTCCTTCATGCACCTGGTCAACCTCCCATTCCACGAAGCCGGGCACGTGTTCTTCGGCCTTCTGGGATCGCGCCTGCTCACCTCGCTGGGCGGCAGCCTGATGCAGCTCATCATCCCGCTCGCCTGCGCGGCGGTGCTGCTCCTGAAGACGAGGGATCCGTTCGGAGCCGCCATAGCGCTGTGGTGGCTGGGTGAGAGCCTCATCGACCTGGCTCCCTACATCGCCGATGCACGAGCACTCGCTCTTCCGCTGCTGGGCGGGAACACCGGGGCAACCGCCCCCTACGGCTTCCATGACTGGAACTTCATCCTGTCGGAGACCGGCAGTCTGGGAAAGGATCTCCTCTTCGCACGGGCGGCCGGCGTGGCGGGAGCCGCGGTCATGGCTCTCTCCATCGCATGGGGGGCGGCAGTGCTCCTGCGATGCTCCGGATCCCGGCACCCCGTGCCCGGACGCGATGCTTGACCCGGCCGGCGGTGCCGCATAGCTTCGGCCGATCCATGGTTGCATCCACGATCATAAGGAGGCGGCGGGTGATACTCCTGTTCATCAAGGCATGAACGGCCTCCTCCGTCCGCCTGCCGGGTGCAGGCGGGAACCCACCCCGGTAGAGGAGGCCCGGTCGCCCGGGCCTTTTCCGTTTCGGTATCCGGAAGACGGCGGATTTCCCGCAGTCGCAGATCCCTATCCGTAAGAGGAGTGCACATGAGGCTGAACCTTACGATGATGACCGTAGCCGTGCTCGCATCGACGGCCTTTTCCGGCTGCATCACAGGCTATGCCGATGTCACCTGGAACAGCAGGTACGTTTGGAGAGCGCTCGACTGCGTCGACGAGTCCGTGCTCCAGCCCTCGGTCTGGCTGGCCTGCCGCGGCTTCACGGGCGGGGTCTGGGGGAGCATGGAACTGACGGACGTCAACGAAGCCCCAGGCGGGGACGAGAGGGAGATGAAGTTCACCGAGGTGGACTTCTACCTGAGCTATGCCAGGCAGTGCGGGCCCGCCTTCATCACCGCGGGAATAGGCGACTACGCCTACCCGAACACCGGCTCGAACTCGACGGCCGAACTGTCCCTGGTCACGGCGTTCGGCGTCCCGCTGACGCCGACCCTCAGCCTCTACAGGGACATAAAGGAGGCCGACGGACTCTACACCTCCATAGGCATATCCCAGGCCGTCCCGGGAGCCTGGCAGGCCTCCGGGGCCATATGCGTCTCCGCTCCTGTCATCTCTGCCTCGGCGGGATACGGGAACTCGCTGCACAACGGCTTCTATTACGGGTACTCCGAAGCCGCTCCGTGCGATCTGACCCTCAACGCCTCCGTGCCGGTCTCGGTCGGATCCGCCCTGTACGTAACCCCCGCCGCACACTATGCGATGCTCCTCGACGGCGACATCAAGGACCTCTTCGAGGACGACTCGCAGACCTGGGGCGGCGTGTCGGCGACCTGGTACTTCTGATGGCACAGGGAGGAATGAACTCATGAGCACCACCCCGTTCTGGATCGCGACCGTCCTCTACATCCTGGGCATGCTCCTCGTCGGGGTCCTCACCCGCGTGAAGAGGCACATCCACAGCAAGGCCGACCCCCTTTCGACGGTGGAGTACTGGCTGGCGAAGAGGGAACTGCCTTCGTGGAGGCTCGCGATGTCCCTGACGGCCGGCTGGCTCATGCTGGGCTGGGTCGGATTCGGTATGTCGCAGGTCTATCTCTACGGGACTACGGGTCTGTGGATCCTTCCCGTCCCGTGGTTCATCCTTTGCTTCATCGTCATCGCGATGGTGCCCTTCGTGAGGAGGCTCCCGGCCGTCAGCCTTCCGCAGGCCATCGAGAAGCGCTACGGGCCCGGCGCCAGGACCCTGCTCGCTGTTCTCTCCGCAGGCGTGTTCCTGGCCTGGACGCAGGCGGAGCTCTTCATGGGCGGGACGCTGCTGGCCCCCTTCCTGGGCATCCCGGCCTGGGGCTGCATGATCCTGCTCGCCATCCCGATCGCCATCTACACCTACATGGGCGGCTTCAGGGCGATTGTGACGACCGACGTGCTGCAGTTCACCCTCGCAGCCGCCTTCATGGTCATCCTGGCCGCCACCGCCCTCTCCGCGGCCTCATCCTCAAGCGGCGGCGACATCATCGGTGCTCTGCGCCAGGCCGCACCGCCCTGGTCGGGCCAGGGCAACGCACTGAACCCGTGGTTCCTGGGGGTCGCATTCCCCGTCCTTCTCCTGATCGGCTATCTGCCGGGATGGCTGATCGAGCAGGACCTGATCCAGAGGGTCCAGGCCATGAGGTCCACCAGGGAGGCCCGAAGGGGAGCGATCGCCGCCCTGTTCCTCATCACGACGTTCGTGCTCGTCCTGCCCAGTATCGCGGCGTTCTGCTCGCTCGTCGCCTTCCCTCCCGTGGACGGGGTTCCCCCCGAAGCCATAGGCGGCAGCGCGCTCGGAATCATCCCGGCGCTGATCAACACCATGCCCTTGGGACTGGCTGTCTTCATGATGGTCGGGATCGTGGCCTGCCAGATGTCGACGGTGGATACTTTCGCGCAGGTGACGGCGATGCCGGTGGCATACGACCTGGTCGAGCCCGGCCAGATCAGGCGCGGAGTCCGTCCCGAGAGGAGGCTTGCTACCACGAGGGTGATCTCGGTGCTGTCCGTCCTCGCGGCGCTGGCATGCGCCCTTGTCAGCACCTCCCTCGGCGACGTCTACTACATCTCATCCGGAGTTCTCTCGGCGTGCATCGCGGTGCCTGCCTTCTTCATCTTCTGGAGGAGGACCACACTCCCCGCGGTCATCACTGCCGCTCTGGCTGGTCTCGTCGGAACAGTCGGGATGTACTGGTACGAGTACAAGTACCTGCAGTTCGCAGATCCAGCCCTCCCGCACTACTACACCGACGTGCTGCCGGCATGGCTGGCCGGGGCGTACGGCTACATCTACGTCGCCTCGGGAGTGGTCATTTCCGTGATACTCATCGTCCTCGTGAGCCTCCTGACGAAGCGGCCTCCGCGGGAGAGGCTCGATGCCGTGAGCGCCCGGCCTGTCGACGACTTCAATGAGTTCGTGAAGGGATCGACTGGGGAATGAACCCCACCGTTCGATCGGAGGGCCTGCCCTCCGTCACCGGAAGGAGAAGCGATGCAGGAGGCGGCGACCGACTACAGGCAGCTCTGGTCCGAGATCGGAGTGGACATCGAGCTCCACGACCAGCTCCTCGCCAGCCTGGACAGGGTCTTCACGCACACCCACCTGTGGCAGGCGGACCGGCCGGCATCCATGTCACTGTTCGACAAGGCGTTCCATGACAGCCACAGCGGCCGGGTCGCGGAGATCGCCTCGTACAGGGCGAACGGCGGGAAGTCGATCGGGACCTTCTGCATCTACGTCCCCGACGAGATCGCCCTGGCCGCAGGAGTGCTGCCCATGCCGCTCTGCGGCGGATCCGGATGGTCCGTGGACCATGCCGACAGGATGTTCCCCAGGGACATCTGCCCGCTCATCCGGTCCACCTTCGGCATGGCCTTCAGCGGCACCTGCCCATACAAGAAACTGAAGGAATTCGCCGTGGGGGAGACCACGTGCGACGCGAAGAAGAAGGCCTGGGACCTGCTCGGCTTCCCGTCGCTCGAGGTGCCGCAGAAGAAGAACCAGGTCGACAGGGATCTCTGGCTGTCGGAAGTCGAGCGCTTCCGCCGGGAGATGGAGAAGCTCTCCGGCAGGGCGATAACGGCAGAGGCGCTGGCTGCCTCGATCCGCCTGGTGAACGACAAGAGGAGGCTGCTGCAGAGGATAAACTCGCTCAGGATGCTGGACGAGCCGCCGATCAGCGGCCTCGACGCCCTGCTGGTCTCGCAGGCGGCTCTGAACATGGATGTGGCGGCCTTCAACGCGGCTGCCGGGACTCTCGCAGCCGAACTGGAGGCAAGGGCCTCGAAGGGGATCGGCGCCTACCGCGATCCCGGACCAAGGGTCCTGTTCGCGGGGAGCCCATCCCCGATGGGGTTCGCCAAGACGCATTACGTCGTGGAGTCATCCGGTCTCCGGATCGTCGCCGACGAATCGTGCACCGGGATGCGGTATTTCAGGGACCTGGTCGACGAAGGCGCCTCGACTCTCGAGGACATGATCTCGGCCATCGCCGACAGGTACTTCTCGATCGACTGCGCCTGCTTCTCCCCCAACCGGGAGAGGATGGAGAACGTAGGCAGGCTGGCGGGCGAGTACCGCGTGCGGGGTGTCGTCCACAGCATACTCCAGTACTGCCACGGATACGACATCGAGGCGAAGGCGCTCGACAGGGCCCTGGCCGGGATGCCCTCGCTCAAGATAGTCGCGGACTACGGAGAGCAGGACGAGGAGCAGATCAGGGTCCGGGTCGAGGCCTTCAGGGAGGTTCTTGCCGGAAGGGCAGTCTAGGAGGCACCACCTCCCGGGATGCGGCCCGGGCTTTCCGGCCCGGGTTGCATCCCGGGGAGCCATTCGGCAGAATCCGGTCGGATCGTCCTTTCCGGCATACCGGTTCGATCGGAGGCTCGATGGGCAGGCTCGCGTCTCTCGTTCTCACGCTCCTGGCCGCTTCGGCGGCCCCGGGTGCGACTCTCGCACAGACGGAGTGGACCGGCTGCGGCGCCTTCGGTCCGGCCAGGGATTTCGGCTCCGGGTTCACATCCGCTGAAGGCGTCGACTGGCTGGGGTCTCCGGGGGCCCTGACCCTCGACCGTGATCCCCTGGTCCATGGCGTCGATGTTATCCAGGGCGGCATCTCCTCCCTGGTGGCGGCCGACATGGACGGGGACGGCGACTGCGATCTCGCCGCGTGCGCCTTCCGGGGACGGATCGTCATCTACGAGAACACCGGAAGCGGCCTGACCTTCGTCGTCCATCCCGTCTTCACCCCCGAAGCCTTCGGTCCCGAGAGGATCGTCGCCTCCGACATCGATCGGGACGGCGACATGGACATCGCCGGCACTTCCCGGGGAGACGGCACGCTGGCCTGGTGGGAGAACGCCGGGGGGCTGCCGTGGATCAGGCACGATCTCGACCCGGGAGCGGGCACGCCCTTCCCTCTGGATGCGGGCGACATCGACTTGGACGGCTCGGACGAGATCCTCGCAGGCCTCGAGATGCCGGGGCGCCTCGTGATGATGGACCGTGACCCCGCAGATGCAGGATGGACAGCCACCGAGATCGACGGCGACCTGCCGTCGCCCCAGTGGATCGAGATCCTGCCTGATGGAGACCTGCTCGCCTCGTCCTTCTCCGATTCCACCGTCTATCTCTACTCGATCGACGGGGCGGGATGGGACCGTACGGCAGCCGCCCGCGCCCGCGGGCCTCTCTGCGCGATCCCGGCCGACATGGACGGAGACGGGGTCCCCGACCTGGTCTTCTGCTCCGCCTGGGACGACACCGTCTTCTGGAAGCCGCTGGCCGAAGGGGGCGCCTCCACCGTGATCTCGACCCTGACGATGGCCCCCGGCGGGCTCGCAGCGGCCGACGTCGACGGCGACGGGGACACCGATGTGGTCGTTTCTTCCGAGGCCGCGGGGGAGGTCGCGTGGTTCGCGAACTGCGGGGATGGAAGCCGCTTCGCCCCTCACTACGCCGCGCAGATCACGGGCTGTTCCTGCGTGTCGGCCGGCGACCTCGACGGCGACGGCCTTCCTGATGCTGCCGCGGGTTCGATCGACGACGGATCGCTGATCTGGGCTGCGCTGGGCGAGTACGGGGAGACAGGGAGCCTCACCTCGTCGATCGTCCATCTCGGCCCCGATCCCGCATCCGCCAGCCTGTCGTGGGAGGGGGACGCGCCGCCCGGGACCTCGGTCCGGCTGTCGGTCAGGGTTTCCGCGGACAGGACACGGATGGGATCCTGGACGGAGGTCTCCGGCAGGGATGCGGACATCTCGCATCTCCTGTCGGATGGCGCCGTATTCCTGCAGTACAGGATCGAACTCGCATCGACTGACAGGAACTCGACTCCGAGGGTCGAATCGGTGACGCTCCTGACCGGGTCCGCGTTATCCCTGTAGGCGGTCTCTGCCCGACGCTCCCGGCCGCTCAGGGCTTTTCGGCCTTCAGGCTGAAGAGGAGCGGGATCCCGGCGAGTGCCTCCGGGAGCCTCCACATGCCGTCCTCCCCGCAGACCATGGCGGGCAGCGCCTTCCAGTGGATGAAGTCGAACTCGTGCAGGAAGCGGATGGAGAGCCCGGCGTCGATGAGCGCCCCCGCGATGCGCGACAGAGGCCACTGGAACTCGAGCATCGGGTTCTTCGTGAGATAGCTGCCGTCCGCGTAGTCGGGGAAGTCGGCCGGCCACTCGACGGGACCGGACGGGAAGTATGCGTTCCTGACCCTGAGGCCGTCGGCCTCGTCGTCGAAGACGTTCATGAACGGGTGCGACTCCATGATGTAGAAGGTCCCGCCCGGCGCAAGGTATCGCGCCACCAGCCGGCCCCACATGTCGATGTCCGAGATCCAGCAGAGCACGCCGATGGACGTGTAGACGATGTCGAAGGTCTCGTCGAGGACGCCCTGCAGGTCGAACAGTGGGGACTCGACGAATCGCGCCGGCAGGCCGGTGCGCGCCGACAGGTCGCGTGCGATCTCGAGCGACCTGCCGGAGAAGTCCACTCCGGTGACCGATGCGCCGAGCCTCGCGAGAGCGAGGGTATCCGTCCCGATGTGGCACTGGAGATGCAGCAGGCGCTTCCCGCGGATGTCTCCGAGTTCGGCGACCTGGACCGGATCGAGGCGGTGCCCCCCCGAGAGGAGGGCGGACGTGTCGTAGGCCTGCCCGTGCACGGGGGCCACTTCGTCCCAGTGCCTGAGGTTCACCCGCTCGGCTTCGAAATCCCTCGCCACGGCTCCCTCCCCTTCCGGGCGTCGGCGCGTTCCGGCATCAGGCCCTGGCGCGCCGCCTGCTCCTGAGCTCCTTCAGTATCTCCTCGGATACCTGCGAGGGAACCGCCTCGTAGCGCTCGAAGCGCATGGTGAAGGAGGCGCGGCCCTGGCTGGTGTTGCGCAGCTCGGTGGCGTATCCGAACATCTCCGCCAGCGGGATGTGCGCCTTCAGCACCTGCGCGTTGCCCTGCCTCCCCATCGAGGTGATGCTGCCGCGCTTGCTGTAGACGGTGCCGGCAACAGGCCCGGAGTATTCCTCGGGAGTCGTCACCGTGACGTCCATGAGAGGCTCGAGGAGCTGTGGGGCGCCGTTCATGAACGCACGCTTGAAGCCCTCCGAGGCACATCTGCGGAAGGCCATGTCCGAGGAGTCGACCTCGTGGAAGGAGCCGTCGAGGAGGATGGCCTTGACTCCCACCACCGGGTGGTCGGCCATCACGCCGCGCTCCATCGCGTCGGCGATGCCCCTCTCGACAGAGGGGATGTACTCCCTCGGGATGCTCCCGCCCTGCACGCGGTTCTCGAATTCGAAGCCCCTCACCGAGGGCAGGGGCTCGAGCCTCATGACGACATGGGCGAACTGCCCGCGGCCCCCGGTCTGCTTGACCAGCCTCTCGTCCACCTCGGCCGGGGTCGTGATCGTCTCCCGGTAGGCCACCCTGGGGGCCGAGGTGGCCACCTCGAGCCCGAACTCCCTCTTCAGCCGCTCGACGAGTATCTCCAGGTGCAGCTCTCCCATTCCCGAGATGATCGTCTCCGAAGTGTCGCGATCCATCGCCACGGTGAAGGTCGGATCCTCGTCGGCGAGCTTCGCGAGTGCGTCGGATAGGCGCTCGCGCTCCGACGTCCGCCCGGGGGCCACGGCCATGCTGAGCACCGGGGCCGAGAACTCCATCGAGTCGAGGACGATCGGATCCTCCCGGGTGCAGATCGTGTCGCCGGTGCTCGTCTCGGATAGGCCGATCAGGGCGCCGATCTCGCCGGTGAAGAGGGCGTCGATGCTCTCCCGCTTGTCGGCGTGCATCCTGAGAATCCTGCCCGCGCGCTGCATGCAGTCCCGCGAGGAGTTGTAGACGTGCGAACCGGCCAGGAGCGTTCCGGAGTATACCCGTACGTAGACGAGCTTCCCGACGTGCTTGTCCGTGACGACCTTGAATGCCAGGGCGGAGAGTCTGCCGGAATCGTCCGGCACCCGCTCGGTTTCTCCGCCCCCGGGTGTGGTTCCGATTGTGGGGGGGAGGTCGAGGGGGCCGGGAAGATAGTCCACCACGGCATCGAGAAGCCTCTGCACTCCGATGTTCCGGTACGCACTGCCGCACAGCACCGGGCATATCGCACCCGAGCGGGTGCCGCGCCTCAGGGCCGCCTTGAGCTCATCGGAGGAGACGGCCTCTCCTGCGAAGTACTTGTCGAAGAGGTGCTCGTCCACCTCGCTGGCGTGCTCGACCAGGCTGTCGCGCCAGCGGGCGGCCTCGTCGGCCATGTCGCCGGGTATGGAATCCTCGCGCCATGTCGTGCCGGAATCTTCGCGCCCGTAGTAGACGGCGCAGCCCTTCACCAGGTCGACGATGCCCCTGAAGGAGTCCTCGGAACCGATCGGGAGCACCACGGGGACCGCATTGGCCCCCAGATCCTCGCGCACGGCGCGGACGACGCCGTAGAAGTCGGCCCCGAGGCGGTCCATCTTGTTCACGAATGCGATCCTGGGGACGGAGTACTTCTCGGCCTGGCGCCAGACTGTCTCGGACTGGGGCTGGACCCCTCCCGCGGCGCAGAAGAGAGCCACGGCGCCGTCGAGTATCCTCAGGCTCCGCTCCACCTCTACCGTGAAATCGACGTGTCCCGGAGTATCGATCAGGTTCACCATGTGGCCGCGCCACTCGAATGTCGTTGCGGCGCTGGTGATGGTGATCCCGCGCTCCTGCTCCTGGTCCATCCAGTCCATCACGGCCCTGCCGTCGTGGACCTCGCCGAGGCGGTGCGTCTTGCCTGTGTAGAACAGCATGCGCTCGGACACCGTCGTCTTTCCGGCGTCGATATGGGCCATTATCCCAATGTTCCGCAGGTTTCCCAGCGGGAACTCCCTCTTCACGTCTTCCTCCGCATGTGGGACTGGAATGGAATCCTCGAGGCGAGAGGCGGCAATATAGGGAATTCCCCCGTCAGGAGCTACCCGGGCGGTGTCAGAGGAAAAAACGTAAAGTACTCAAAATCAGGTTATCGGACTATTCTGAAGATGCACTACCTATGCATTATGGATAAACATATTTTATTGCAGCACATATATTTCAGAATGGTATGTGCAATGTGATATTGCAAATGAACGCGATCATGCTGCTAAAAGCCTGAGTACTTTACGTTTTTTCCTCTGACACCGCCCGAGGCACCGCATGGAGCGGGGGGGTCAGGGGATGCGGGCGAGCGCCTGGTCGAGATCGGCGATCAGGTCTCTGACGTCCTCGATCCCGACCGAGTAGCGGACCAGGTCATCCATAATCCCCA
>JAKLEF010000047.1 GCA_022703195.1 Candidatus Fermentibacterota bacterium
CAACGACACCTCCTTCTACCGCCCCGACCTGACCATCACCGTCGTCGACCCCCACAGGCCCGGCGACGAGATCTCCTACTACCCCGGCCAGACCAACCTCAGGCTCGCCGACGTGATAGTGATCAACAAGATCGACTCCGCCTACCCCGAGGACGTCAACGAGGTCCGTGAGAACTGCCGCGAGGCCAACCCCAGGGCGACGATCATCGAGGCCGCGAGCCCCGTCTCCGTGGCCAACCCCAACCTCATCCTCGGCCGCAGGGTGCTCGTCGTCGAGGACGGCCCGACCCTGACCCACGGCGACATGGAGTACGGCGCCGGATTCGTGGCGGCCGAGCGCTTCGGGGCCGAGTCGCTCGTCGATCCGAGGCAGTTCGCCGTCGGTTCGATAGCCGAGACCTACGAGAAGTACTACTACGACCGCGAGGAGACGAACGTCCTCCCCGCCATGGGCTACGGCGACGCCCAGATGAAGGACCTCGAAGAGACCATCAGGCGCTGCGACTGCGACAGCGTCATCATCGCCACCCCGATCGACCTCGCGAGGGTCATAAGGATAGAAAAGCCGTCGGTCAGGGTGACCTACGACCTCCAGGAGATAGGCAGGCCCGACATCGCCGACGTCCTGAAGGCGTTCACAGGGGTGAAGTAGGCAAAATGGCCAGGAAGACCGGTCAGGAGAGCACCGGGAACACGCCCCCGGTGGACCCGAAGGCTCCGCCCGCCGCGGCCCAGGCCCCTGAGGCCGCCGCCTGCGGCCAGGGCGAGACCTGCTCGTACGTGCACATCTTCCAGGAATGGTGCAAGGGGTGCGGCATCTGCGTGGCGTTCTGCCCGAAGCACGTGCTCGAGATGGGCAGGAACCAGAAGGCCTTCGTCGCCCGCCCCGGGGACTGCATCAGGTGCTATCTCTGCGCGCGGCGCTGCCCCGACTTCGCCGTGACGATAACGGAGGAGCTGGAGCGGATAAGGCAGGAGGGGGCCGAGTCATGATACCCTGGGGAGAGACCAGGCTCGTCCAGGGCAACGAGGCGATAGCCCTCGGGGCGCTGGCTTCGGGCATCAGATTCTTCGGCGGATATCCCATCACGCCGTCGACGGAGGTAGCCGAGATACTCGCCAGGAGGCTGCCCGAGACGGGCGGCGTGTTCATCCAGATGGAGGACGAGATCGCGAGCATCAGCTCCGTCATGGGCGCGAGCCTGGGCGGGGCGAAGGCGATGACGGCCACCAGCGGTCCGGGCTTCAGCCTGATGCAGGAGGGCCTCGGCTACGGATGCATGGCCGAGATCCCGTTCGTCGTGGTGGACGTGATGCGGGCCGGCCCATCCACCGGGCTGCCCACCCAGGTCTCCCAGGGCGACGTGATGCAGGCGCGTTGGGGCTCCCATGGCGACCGGCCGGTGATCGCCATCTGCCCCACCAGCGTGCGAGAGTGCTTCGACCTGACCGTCCGCGCCTTCAACCTCTCGGAGGAGTTCCGCACCCCGGTGCTGCTCCTGTCCGACGAGGTGATAGGGCACATGAGGGAGCGCGTGACGTTCCCCAGGCGCGAGGACGTGAGGATCCTCGACAGGCCAGTCCCCGAGACCCCGGTCGAGTGGTACGAGCACTACCATCCCGCGCCCTCGAACGTCTCGCCGATGGCCAGCTACGGATCGGGGTACAGGTTCCACGTGACGGGCCTCACGCACGACAGGCAGGGCTTCCCGACCCGCAGGGTCGACGAGGTCGACGAGAAGATGGCCCGCCTGAAGAACAAGATCGTCAGGCGCCTCGACGAGCTGGTGGAGGTGAAGACGCACGACGTGGAGCAGTCCAGGGTCGTGATCTTCGCCTACGGCTCCGTGTACCGCTCGGCCCTCGCCGCCCAGGTGATGCTCGAGAAGAAGCACAAGAAGGTCGGCGTGTTCCGCCCGGTGACCCTGTGGCCGTTCCCCGACCGAGAGGTGAAGGAATACCTGGACGAGAAGGACGTCGTGATCGTGCCCGAACTCAACCAGGGCCAGCTCATCCACGAGGTCGAGAGGCTCACCTCCGACTGCGTGCGGATCGTGCCCGTGCAGAGGGTCGACGGATACGAGATAACGCCCGAGGAGATAGTCCAGGCCGCCATGGAGGTGATGTGATGGCCGCGATCCTGCCGTACGAGTACAAGTATCTGCGCGCGAAGAAGAAATTCCCGCACGTATGGTGCCCGGGCTGCGGCATCGGGATCGTCATGGGCTCCATCATCAGGGCGATAGACAGCCTCGGGTGGACCAAGAACGAGATCATGCTGGTCTCGGGGATAGGCTGCACCTCGCGGATGCCCGTCTACCTCGACTTCAACACGCTCCACACCATGCACGGGCGCGCCCTCGCGTTCGCGACCGGCGTGAAGCTGGCCAATCCCGGCCTGAAGGTCATCGCTGTGATGGGCGACGGCGACGCCCTGGCGATCGGAGGCAACCACGTCATCCACGCAGCCAGGCGCAACATCGACATCACCTCGATAATCGTGAACAACTTCAACTACGGGATGACCGGCGGGCAGCACTCGCCGACCACGCCGATGAACGCCGTCACAGCCACTTCTCCGCACGGGATGATCGAGCCCGGCTTCGACACCTGCGCCCTCCTGAGCGCCGCCGGCGCCTCCTTCGTCGCCAGGGCCACCGTCTACCACGTCATCGAGATGGACGGGCTGATCAGGCAGGCCCTCGAGAAGAAGGGGTTCAGCGTCGTGGAGGCGCTCTCCCCCTGCCCGACCAACTACGGGCGGGCCAACAGGCTGGGCGACGCCGTGAAGATGATGGAGGACATGCGAGACAATTCCGTCACCGTCACGAAGGCGGCGAAGATGACCCCCGAGGAGCTCTCCGGGAAGATCGTCCGCGGGGTTCTGGCCGAGCGCGAGGCTCCCGAGTACACCGATCTCTACCGGGAGCTCTGCGAGCGGGTCCAGGGCAAGGCGGCGGAGGTGCCGAAATGATGCGGTACGCCGAGATCAGGCTGAGCGGCTCCGGCGGCCAGGGCCTCGGGCTCGCGGGCCGGATCATTGCCGAGGCCGCCATCACCGAGGACTACAACGTCTGCCAGACCCAGAGCTACGGGCCCGAGGCCAGGGGCGGCTCCAGCAGGACCGACATCATCATCTCGCGCGACGAGATCCTCTTCCCCAACTGCAGGGAGCTCGACCTCCTCCTGGCCATGAACCAGGAGAGCTGCACGATGTACAGCCCCGACGTGAAGGACGACGGGATAATCGTCGTCGACTCCACCTTCGTCGACCAGCTCCCCACGGGCAACGTGTACTCGTTCCCCCTCACGACCGAGGCCGTGGCCAGGTTCAAGAACGCGCTGATGGCCAACATGATCGCGATGGGGATGATGTCGTCCCTGGTGCCCTTCTTCAAGGCCGACACCTGGCGCAAGGCGGTCTCCGTGATGGTCCCGGCCAGATTCAGGGATCTGAACCTCGAGGCCTTCGACCTCGGCGCCCTGACCGGCGGCGAGCTCGTGAAGAGCCATGCCGTGAAGAAGCCGGTGGCCTTCGACAGGAAGCAGCCGGTGCCGGAGTGCCTCAGGAAGAAGCCACACCACTCCTGATCCATCACCCGGCCTCCGGCCGGCGCGAAGGGAACAGGCGGCCGGAACGCGTCCCGTTCCGGCCGCCGGCGTTCTAACCGAGCAGCGTCTTCACGGCGAATGCGGCCAGCCAGGCGAGGGCGGTCAGGGCCGCATACTGGCCGAGAGCCATCCTCCAGCTCCGCGTCTCCCGCGCCGTCATGGCGACCGCCGACAGGCACGGCGCGGAGATCAGCATGAAGACTATCAGCGCGGCGCCGGTGCCCGGCGAGTATCGTGAGGACATCTCGGGCGCGAGGCCGGCTCCGCCTTCTCCGCCGAGGGACGAGAGTATCGCCATCTGGGAGATGAAGAGCTCCCGGGCGCCGATCGAGCCGGTCAGCGCAGTCGCGATCCTCCAGTCGAAGCCCAGGGGTTCGACCAGCGGTTCCAGTGCGTGCCCGAGCCTGCCCGAGAAGGAGGCCTCGAGCGCCTCCGCGGGATCGGCCCCCGACTGCGGCCTCGGGAAGTAGCCCATCAGCCACAGGGCGGCGGAGAAGGCCAGGATCACAGTCCCGGCCTTGGCCAGGTAGTGGCTCACGCGCGCCCAGACGTGCCTGGCGAGTGCCCTGGTGGTCGGGAGCCTGTACGGGGGCAGTTCCATGACGAAGGGCGAGTCACCCCCGCGGATGACGGACCGGGTCAGGAGCCGCGCCCCGAACAGTGCGAGCAGGATGCCCAGCCCGTACGTGAGGATCAGCACGGCGGCCTGCCTGCCCGGGAAGAAGGCGCCCGCGACCAGCAGGTAGACCGGCAGGCGTGCGCCGCAGGAGAAGAGCGGCAGCACGAGGATGGTGGCCAGCCTGTCTCGCCTGCTCTCGAGCGTCCGGGTCGCGAGGACGGCGGGGACCGTGCAGCCGAAACCCAGCAGCATCGGGATGAAACTCCGGCCGTGGAGCCCGAACCTGTGCATCAGGCCGTCGGTCAGGAAGGCGGCGCGGGCCATGTACCCCGTGTCCTCCATGAGGGAGATTGCGAGGAAGAGCACCGAGATCCCGGGGACGTAGAGCAGGACTCCCCCCACTCCGCCGATGATACCGTCCGTCACGAGGGATCGCAGGGCTCCTTCCGGCAGGGCCCGCACGATCCCTTCCGACAGCAGCCCGAACAGGGATCCGATCAGCCCCTCCAGCGGAGCGGAGGCCTGGAAGGTCAGCCAGAACGTGAGGAACATCAGGAGCGCCAGTACGGGGAAGCCGAGATAGCGGTTCAGCACGATCGAGTCGATCCGCCTCGTGGCGGCCGGCTCAGTGAACCTCCGCCTCGGGACCCCCACCGCCTCCCTCACCAGACCCGCCGCCAGGCCCCCCCTGAGAGCCGCCAGCACCAGCGGGGCCGGATCGCCGTACAGGGCCTCCAGCCTCGCGGCCGCCCGGGTGGACCTGTCGATGATCGCCCCGGCCGCCCCGGGCATCGTTCTGCGGATCAGGGCGACGGCTTCGGGGTTGCCCTCGACGAGCATCGATGCCAGCCCGGATGGCGAGAGCGGACCATCCGGCAGCAGGGAGGCCACTTCGGCTATCTGCTCCTCTGCGTCTCCTCCGAGGCGCAGGGGCCTGGCCGGAACGGCCCCGGCGGCCGAGCCGGCCATCGCCTCCAGGAGGGCGTCGATCCCCTCGCCGGTCCTGCCGACCGTCGCCACGACGGGCACTCCGAGCCTGTCCGCGAGAATGCCTGTATCGGGCATCCTGCCTTCCGCCGAAGCCTCGTCGCACATGTTGAGCGCGACGACGAGCCTCGTCCCGAGGCGGGCGAGCTGGATCGTCAGGAGCAGGTTCCGCTCGAGGTTCCTCGCGTCGAGGACGTTCAGGATGATGTCGCCGGGATTGTCCAGGATGTGCCTGACGGCGACGGCCTCGTCCTCCGAGGCCGGAGCGAGGCTGTACTGCCCCGGCAGGTCTACGAAGCGGAAAAACGATTCGCCGCAGGCGCGGGAGCCGCATGCGAGCTCGACGGTGACGCCGGGGTAGTTGCCCTCGTGGGCCGATGCACCGGTCAGGCGGTTGAAGATCGTGGACTTGCCGGTATTTGGGTTTCCGGCCAGCAGTACCCTGATCTCGTTCATGCCAGCGGCTCCACCTCGACGGACCTCGCCTCCGCGCGCCTGAGGGAGAGCGCGAAGCCGTCGAGGGCGATCTCGACGGGGCCACCCAGGGGCGCCCTGCGGAGGACCTCCACCTCCACCCCGGGAAGGATGCCCATGTCGGCGAGCCTCTGCCTGATCCGGCAGGCGGCGTGGAGATGGACTATCCTGGCCCTGGATCCCTCGGGGATGTCGGAAAGGCCGGTTCCGGCACGAACGGCTCCGCCCCCCGCCCCGTGGCCGTGTCGGCCGTGCCGCGGGGGACCGTCCTCCTCGCCTCCCCTGGGCTCGGACCTGAGATATGCGTCCCTGAGCCTCTCCCCGCCGCAGGATCTCGAATCCGCGAACTGCTGGAAGGCCACCAGGTGGGACAGGGTGTCGCGGCTCAGGACGTGCTCCATCGAGCAGGCGTCCTTCTCCGCGTCGGAAGGGTTGACCCCGAGTAGATCCCTGAGGAAGGAGACTAGGAAGTCGTGCGTGGACGAAAGCCTGCCGGCCGCCCTGGCCCCCTCCCCGGTGAGCGAGATGGTGCCGGAGGCGCCCTTTTGGTATTCGAGCAGGCCCTCCCTGTCGAGCTTCGCCAGCGCCTCGCAGACGCTCGCCATGCTCACGCCCCTCGCCCTGGCTATGTCGGCGACCCGCACGCGGCCGGTGTCGCGCGAGAGATCGTGGACCACCCTCAGGTAGTCCTCCATGCTCCGGGTCATGTCCATGCCCTATTATTAGGCATGCCTAATAACAGGTCAACTCCTCCAGAACGCTTTTAACTCCTTTAACTTTCTCTAAACTGAAACGGAGCGGAGCCCCTATTCGGACCCCAGGTGGATCGAGCACCAGAGCTTCTCGAGCAGCTCCGACTCGAAGAAGATGGAGAGCGGATCGTCGGTCGAGCCAGACAGCTCCGCGAGATCCCAGCCCCCGCCGCGCAGCCTCGTGCCTATGCCCAGCCCGTCGAGCTCGTGGGGGAGAGCGCCCGGAGAATCGACGTCGGCCACGACCCTGCACTCGCACGCCAGGCCGTCGAGCCAGGCCCTGTCGAACGCGCGCGGATCGCGCAGGAGGGTGGAGACCCTGAGGTTCCCGTCGAGGCCGTGCCTCGCGGCCATGCGTGAGGAGTAGTCGTCCATGGGGGCCAGGCATCTGATCCAGTCCGGGAGATCGGAGGGGAACGGCCCCCGGGGCTCGAGCACCACGTCCAGGACGCAGAATGGATCGGCCTCGATCCTCCTCCTCACCAGGGCCGCTATCCTGTCCCTGTGCCTCCAGAGGTCGCACGACGAAAGCCTCAGGCTCCCGTGCCGGAACGAAGGCGGATCGCCCCCGGGGTCCCGGCCGGTGTCCAGGTCGATCGTCTCGGTCCCGGGCCAGCCCTCGATCAGGAGCGGCCTGGGTTCGAGATCGGCGTCGTAGCCCAGGATGTCCGATATCTCCTCGCGCGCGGCATGCAGCTCGCCGACGCCACCCCAGGGGGTCTCGACCACGTAGTAGGGCGGCCTGTCCATGAAGGAGACCCCGTGTCCCGCGGCGAACTTCCTGATCCCCGTCCCCGGGAGCGCCGACAGATAGAAGGCCTGGACCCTCGATCCGGCCCCGGCGTCCGCCAGCATGCGCGCAGCCTCGACCGGGCCGTTCCTCGTGTCTCCCGGGAGCCCCAGGATTATGTCCACGACGGGTGAGATCCCGTGCCTGCCCAGCATCGCGGCTGCGGCGACCACCCTCGGGGGATCGGAGGGCCTGCCGCAGATCTCCAGCGTGCGCCTGTCCGATGTCTGGAGCCCCAGTTCGACTGTCTCGAACCCCGCGGCACGGAGAGCCTCCGCCACTGTGTCGTCGAGCCCCTCCCCCCTGAGCTCGGCGAAGCACCTCTGCCCGAGACCCGCGAGCCCGGCGAGGAGTTCGTCGAAACCAGGTCTCGCGTTGAACGTGGGGTCGATGAAGACGAGCTCCCGCCCCCCCAGCGAGGACAGCTTCCTGACGAGCGCCGACGCCTCCCGGGCGGGCATGACCCGGGGGACGGGGTGCCTCCGCCTGTAACTGCAGTATACGCAGCCCGACGGGCATCCCCTGACCGTCTCGACCATCACCGAGCCGTCATCTCCGGGCGCGATCACTCCCGAGAGCCAGGGGTCGGGCCAGGTTCCGGGCGCGAAGTCCTGGAATCCCGTCGAGATCAGCGTGCCCTGCGGTATGCCGGTATCCTCGACCAGGATCCGGGCAGCGGGCTCGCCCTCGCCCGACACGAGGACGTCGAATGCTCCTGAAGAAACCAGCCATCCGTTGTCGGGGTGCACCTCGGGCCCTCCTGCGATCAGCCTCGCCGAAGGGAGGGCCTTCCTCAGCAGGGAGGCCAGATATGCAGACCTCTCGGCGTTCCAGGAGTAGAGCGTGAAACCGACGGTGTCCGGCCCCCTTGCGGCGATTGCGTCCGCCAGGGCCCTGTCGCCGAGCATGTCGACCTCGTCGCGCCCGAGCACCGACGAGCCGTCGAGCCCGAGGGCCGCAGCGAGGATCCCCCCTGCAAGGGGCGTGTTCCCGGTAGGCTCGAAGGCCGCCGTCCCGTTGAGGGGGAGCTGGACCAGCAGGGTGCCGGACATCTCAGGAGCCCGTCGAGAACAGCCCCGTGACCATCGCCGCGAGGAGGAGCGGATAGGGGAGGAGGGCCGTGACCATGCCCGCCGGGTGGTGGACCCTGCCCCGGTCGAGGCACAGGGCGAGCGACAAGGCGGATACCGCCAGCAGGGCCGCGGCGGCCACGTCTGCTGCTCTCGGGAAGCCCGCACCCGACAGGGCGCCGGCTGCGACCGAGGCCGCCAGGAAGAGGGACGTCGCGGCCAGCGCCCGCCGGCCGATGGCTTCAGAAGCCGCCAGAGGCGGGGGTTCTTCGCCGAACAGCCTGGCCCCCCGCGACGACATCCTGCCCAGGTAGACCGCTGAAGAGGAGAACGAAAGAGCCGATGCGACAGTGGCCGCGACAACCGAGAACCCGGAGACGAGCGCAGGAGCGCCGACGCCTCCCGCCGCCCCGTATCCGGCGGCGGCCATCACCATCACGAGGAAGGCCTGGAGGGTCTGCTGCAGCGCAGTCACGGTGAGCAGCGGCCAGCTCTTGACCACTCGGCGGCCCAGCACCCTTATGAACTGGAGAAGGAGCAGCGCCGTGGTTAGCTGGCCGAGGGGGGAGCCCGTCACCGCCCCTTCGGTGGCTTCGGCCACGAGCACCCAGAGCAGCCCGAACACCACGAACTGGACCACCCGAATGAACCTGTACCTTCTGCGGAACACCTCGATCCTGCCCCGGAGGGAGGGGGTGATGCCGTCCCCCGTCCGGTCAGGGTCGTCCAGGAGCCTGAGCCGGCTCGTCCGGAGGAAGAGCTCCTCGAGGAGGACGGCCGCAATGCATCCCAGCGCAACCCCAAGCATCAGACGACCTCCGGATCCCTGACGGACCAAAGCACGGCTCCGCCGGCCAGGAACAGCACGGCCACGGCAAGTATCGCCGCTCTGCCCTCTCCGGTCACGTCCCTGACCAGGGCGAAGAGCAGCGGTCCGAAGATGCTTGCGAAGCGCGTCGAGACCGAGAAGAAGCCGAAATACTCGGCGTTCCGTCCCGGCGGGACGAGCCTCGAGAAGAAGCTCCTGCTCACTGCCTGCATGCCTCCCTGGAACAGCCCGACCAGGATCGCCAGGACCATGAAGTCGGCGGAATCGTCCATGCCAGATGCGAGAAGGACGATCGCGAGATATGCCGCTATGCCCCCCAGCAGGGCCTTCCGCGCGCCGATCCTCCCCGCGGCCCGTCCGAAACCCAGGCTTCCGGGCACTCCTACGATCTGGGTCACGAGGAGGGCCCCGACCAGCGAGGATGTGTCCAGGCCGAGATCCGACTTGCCGTAGACGCTCGCCATCAGGATGACGGTCTGGATGCCGTCGTTGTACAGCAGGAAGGCGATCAGGAAGAGCTTCAGGTCCCTCCGCGACCTGATGTCCCTGGCCGTGCCCGCGAGCATCCCGGCCGCCTCGCGCAGCGATCCGCGTGCCCTCCCGGCCGGACCGCCCTCGTGCACGAACAGGAACAGCGGGATCGAGAACACCGCCCACCACACCGCCACTGTGGCGAATCCGGCCCTCGAGGCGGCTGCCGCGTCGGCCAGCCCGAACATGCCGGGCCGCGCGATCATCAGGGTGTTCAGGGCGAGCAGCAGCCCCCCGCCGAGGTAGCCCAGCGCGAAGCCGCCCGACGAGACGGAGTCCCGCTCGCCGGAGCTGCGCGAGACATCCCCTAGCAACGAGTTGTAGAAGACCTGAGCCCCCGAGAACCCGACCTCTCCGACCGCCAGGAAGGCCAGGGTGTAGAGGACCATTCCCGGCCCGGAGAGCGAGAGCATGGCCGACGACGCGATCCCGAGCGCCCAGAACCCGAAGAAACCCAGCGTGTAGATCGACTCGCGCGACATCTCGAGCGGCGCGCCGAAGAAGTG
>JAKLEF010000048.1 GCA_022703195.1 Candidatus Fermentibacterota bacterium
TCAGAGATCACCAGATCCACCCCAGAGAGTCCGCGATCCACAAGCCCCCGGAGGAACTCCGTCCACGACGTCTCGCTCTCCATGGTGAACACATCCATGCCGAGCAGCTCCCGGCAGCCGTCACGGTTCACTCCCGTGGCGATCACCATCGATACGCTCTCTACCGATCCGCACTCGCGGCATTTCAGCGAAGTCCCGTCCAGCCACACGTACCGGTACGGCCCTCGATCCAGGGTGCGGCTCAGGAACGCATGCACCCGATCATCCAGGCTCTTAGCCATCTCCGAGACCGTGCTCCGGCCGATCCCGTCTATCCCGAGGCTCTTCACAAGCTTGTCCATCTTCCTCGTGCTGACGCCCTCCACCCAGGCTTCACACACGACCTGTATCAGAGCCTTCTCCGACCGTTTCCGCGGCTCCAGCAGCCACGCCGGGTAGTAGCTCCCGCTGCGGAGCTTCGGCACCTTCAGGTCCAGCGTCCCCACTCGCGTGTCCAGAGGCCGGTCACGATAACCGTTCCGGCTGTTTACACGGACCTCGCTGCGCTTTCTGTACTCCGCACGGCAGCGCCCGTCGGCCTCGGCTCCCATCAGAAGATGGATCGTCTCTTGCATCAGCCCTCGCAGCAGATCCCCGTCCGCCTCCTCGATCTTCTTGCGCAGGATCTCCAGGTCGGCGATATTCTCCCGGGTCATCGCATCATCTCCTTCGGGAGTAGGCAATTAGGTGGTTCTAAGTGCCTAAGATGCGATGACCCACCGCCCTCCTCAAGTCAGGGCGTTCTTACACCACTTAAATGGACGCTACTATCAATGGTGCTCAGGGCGAACTGCTTCGAACCGAGAACCGCTCCCCAGCATTCGTATCTCCGGGAGGACAGTGGCTCTCCGCTGGCTTCCTCTACCCCGCTCTTCCCCAGGATGAGGTTTCCGGTCCGCATCATGGAGGTGTCTATCTCACTATGTCCGTCGCGGAGCATCGAATCATAGACTCTCCCTGCATCATCACCTCCATCAGAGAGGAGTGCGAAGAGCGAGTCTACATCGTGCCACTTCTCGGGACATCCCTCGACTATCCCCCTGTGGCCGGTCAGCGGATAACTGGCCAGCGCATCCAGAGTGTCCAGCATGCCGGCTCGGATCGGATTCAGGTGGATGTACCTGATCAACTCGCGCGCATAACGCCCTTCCTCGACCAGGATGGATCTGAACCTTCCCTGGAAGAGATGGCCTCTCCTGCCGTTCCCCTTGTTGTAGCGCATCGCGAAGCTCACTAGAACCGATCGGGAGAAGGAATCAAGCCCGACTTCGCCGCACCTGACCATGAGATGGACGTGGTTAGGCATAACCGCCCATGCGAGAACATGAATACCCGTTTTGTCTACACCTCGGCCGAGGCATTCCAGGAAGCTCGACGCGTTGTACATGTCGATGAAAGGCGCGCAGCCATCGACAGCTCTGCACATCACATGGTGCAGGCTCCCCGGGCGATCGAGCCGTGATCCGGTACGCATACCTAGAGTTTCGTCCAGTATGAGTCGGAACGCAAGGATCGGGAGAAAGTTAAAGGAGTTAAAAGCGTTCTGGAAGGGGGAGGGGGCTCCGCGGGGAGCCCCCTCCGGGGAACGGGAACGAGAACAGGAACAGACGGGACCGGCAGGCGCCGGTCCTCGTCAGCCTTCTAGCCTTCGTACACGATCATCGACTCGATGACCTGGACGAGCAGGAACAGGAAGTCGTCAGCCCTCCTGTTCAGGTCGAGGCCGAAGCCTTCGCTTGTGCAGTCGAACCACGCGAAGGGGAAGACCTCCTCACCGAAGGCTGTCGCAGCGGCCATGCCCTTGAGCTGGACGAGGCTGATGTCCTCGAGGCCCTCGCGGTAGGCTCCGGCTCCGAACACGTAGCTGTCCAGTTCGCGGTCCAGCGTCCAGACAGCCGCGTTGGCCGTCAGTGCGCTGCCGTTGCCGCCCCTCACGTGCTGGAGCAGGGCCCAGCCTGCGAGGGCATCGTATGAGAACTGCGTGAGTCCGCCTGTTTCGAAGGTCATGTAGTCATACGCGACCTGGTTGTCGGCGCAGATCCAGGTTCTGATGTCGTCGTCGCCGACGGTGACGAGGCGGTAGTTACCGTTGAGGTAGACCCAGGTGCCGCCCTCACCGTCGGGAACGATGCTGTCGACGTCGCACTGCCTCAGGGAGTAGTTGTTGGTGGCGAAGAGCAGCGCAACGGGGACCTCGTAGTCGGTGTGGAACCTGTAGGGGATGTCGGGTTCGCCGTCGCCCGAGACTATGGCGTAGATCGAGTCTCCCACCCATATCGGACCCTGGGTGGCCAGCTGCTCGAGGATCGGATTCAGCACCTCGGGAGGAAGCTGCGGATCGAGGCACTCGAAGACCGTCCACATGGTGTCCTGGACCAGCGCCTCGCTCCTCTCGACGAGAGGCGCGTAGCCCGCATCCTGCTGGAGCGCCATGTAGAAGTAGTTGTCGGCGATCAGCCAGTAGTCGGCCATGTGGATCATCGCCCAGCCGGCGCCGAGATAGCCCTCGGGGTAGGTGACGTCGAGATCGATGGCTGCCTGGAAGTTCTCCAGGGCCAGCTCGTAGTCACCGGCCTCGTAGGCGTCCCATCCGTCCTGGCAGTATCCCGCGGGGAGCTTGGGATCCGGCAGGTCGGGGTTCTCGGGGTTGCAGCCCGCAAAGAGGGCGAGGCTGAACGCGGCCGGGAGAACCAGCGATCTCAGTATCTTCATGTTCTCCCTCCTACTACTCTGCGATGCGGAGCATCTTCTGCACCGCGCTCTGTCCGGAGGACTCGAGCCTGCAGAAGTAGACGCCCGCCGCCACGGTGTTGCCGGAGTCATCCCTGCCGTCCCAGACCAGCGAGTGGGCCGCAGCGGCCATCTCGCCGTCCGCTATCGTGCGGATGATCCTGCCGGACATGTCGTAGACCCTCAGGGAGGCGTTCCCCGCCGTCGGGAGGCTGAAGCTGATGACGGCCTCCGAGCTGAAGGGGTTCGGATATGTGCCCGCCAGCGTCAGCGCCGTGGGAAGCTCGGGTGACACGACTCCGGGAGCCGTACCGAACACGTAGATGCCGCCCTCGCTCACCGGGGCGCACATCCTGCCGCCCTGGAAGTAGCTGTCGACCGGCGCCCAGGCTCCGTTCGTCCAGCGGTATACCGAGCCCCTGGTGCCCGACGCGGGGAACGAGATCGTCCCGTCCATGTCGCCCACTATCACGGGACCCGCGATGATGCC
This sequence comes from Candidatus Fermentibacterota bacterium, assembly GCA_022703195.1. Taxonomy (GTDB): domain Bacteria; phylum Fermentibacterota; class Fermentibacteria; order Fermentibacterales; family Fermentibacteraceae; genus Fermentibacter. Next base: position 3,260 of record JAKLEF010000048.1, read on the forward strand.
TTCCATGGCAGTCACCACGGCTTCGACCGGGGTGCCGGACGCCATGGAGAGCGCGAGTTCATCGGCCTCGGCGAGCATCACGCAGGAACCGGGCGCCATTGCGCCGGGCTCCACGTCGACCCTGGCCTCGGTGATGTCTACCACGAGACCCGAGGACTCCACATAACCCACCGAGAACTCCCTCGTGGCCTCGACAGCGCGACCGAGGGAGTCGTAGCCGCCCATGGTGACCTGGAAGTCGCCCTCGGCCCAGGCTGCGAACCTCTTGTTCCAGAGGGTGCCCGAGAAGGCGGTCATGTCTACGACTGCCGTGCTGTCGGGCGTGGAGTCGACCATGTGGGCGATCTGGAGGACGGGACCCCACCAGTCGAACCCGTCGGGCTGGTTCGTGGCCGTGTAGTAGGCGGTGGTGTAGATGTCGAGATACTGGGGGTTGACGAGGTTCTGGAAGAAGGAGACCAGAACTCCCCTTTCGGCGGTGTCCTGGGAGAGCACGAACCTGAGTTCGGTCTGACCCTGGGGATTGTTGTTCGTCAGAACCAGGTAGTTCGACCCGCCGCCTGCGAGGTCGAACGTGCCGGAGTACCGGTTCGCAGTGGAGAGGTCGATCTGGTTGACCGCAGTGATGTCCGTGCCGTCGGTCTGGACCAGATAGCCGACCCATTCGCCGTTGATCGCCGGGCCGGAACCCGTGCCGTCAGAGTACATGCCGTTGAAGTAGACGGCCGGGGTGCCCGAGTAGTCCGGCAGGAACTTCGCATACTGCGCAGCGAAGACCGGTGCGGCTATCGGGTAGGCCTCGTCGGCTATGAAGGTACCGAACGGATACGCGTTGAACGTACCGACGAAGGATGCTGCCTGTGCGGCATGGGTGAACTGGTACGCGCTCCCGTCGAGGAAGTCGTACCTGTAGATGCCGCCGGCATAGTCGCTGCGGAGATCGTTGACGACATTGGTGATCAGCCAGTCTTCATAGATGGGGAAGACGAGCTGGTCGAAGGCCAGGCTGTCGGGCACCGCCGGGTCGATGGCGCGGGCTATGGCCTGCATGCCAGTGGTGTCTGCCTGGGCTATGTCGTAGCAGATGTCGTCGGCGACGCGCTGCCTCAGGTACATGAACCAAAGGAGCTCCTGGCCCTGATTCTTGCTGAAGTCGAGAGACTTCGCACCCGAGAAGGCATTCGGGAGCTCGATGGGGGCGGCGTTCTCGAAATTCCTCAGGGCGCCCTCGAGCCCGAACTTGGACGGGCCGATAGCGGCGTAGGTCAGGCCGTAGCACTCGTACTGCGCCACGAAACCGAGTCCGCGCGCAAGCCAGAGATCCTCGTCGGGTCTGACGCCGGTGCGGATCAGCATCGCCAGACCGGTGGGGATGCTCCAGGTGCGCAGCTTGGAGGCGACTCCCTGGTTCGTCTCGTAGAGGCCGGCGTTGACGTAGAAGATGTCGTGGTCGTTGAAGGCGCCGGTGCCGTCGATGTCTGACGGCTCGACGTAGACGGTCCTGCCGACGCGGGTCGCCGGACCGCTCTGGTTCTGGTAGTAGTCGGGGAAGTCGGCGAAGACTATCCAGATCTTGGGGTCACCGTCGGTGTCGGGAACGGTGCCCATCAGTCCTGTTACAGTACCGTACACATCGACGCCCGCACCCTCGAACTGGGCCGCAAGGCTGTCGATCTGGGCCTGGTTGATGAAGTCGCCCCAGACCAGGTCCGGTTCGGCAGTATCCGGATTGGTCCCGAGGTATGTGGAGTCCTGGACCAGCCAGTAGGCGTGCTCGGTCTCGGCGACGCAGATGAAGTCCATGGTTGCCGGATCATCCGGGAACTCGGACACGTCGGGGACGAGGAGCTGCACGACCTCCCCGACATCCAGAGCGTCTGCGGTACCGATGCCCATGGCCGGCAACAGGAGCACCGCCGCGGTAGACAGAAGGCCTGCCAGGCGGGATCCCGTCTTTGCTCTCATACTCAACCTCCTCCTGACGAGCGGCAGCATGTCGCCGCTGCCGGAAAGCATCCTCCCGGCGCCCCCCAGGCGCCCGGATGTCGTTTCAACTGCAACGTGGCTCATTCAGTATCTCCAGTCGTTCCGGCGCCTACGGGGGACAGCATGTTCTCCCAGTTGGAGTAGCTGACCTCTCCGGGAACCGTGGAGTAGACCTGGGTGAAGTTGCCCGTGCCGTCGCTGTCGACGAACACGAACGTCTCGGTTCCCCCGGCAGTGAAGGTCCAGATCTCGTAGGGGAGCATGTCCACCTGGATCGGCATGCGCTCGATCTCGTCCGGTCTCCCGAACTTGATGTAGACCCTTCCCCTGTCGGTCCTCCAGCCCTCCCTGAACACGGAGGCGAAGGACTCCGCCTCCCTGCACCGGGCCTCGAAGTCCGACCGCTCCGCGGAGGGTCTCGACGCCCAGTACTGGCCGTAGTAGGCGGCTCTCGCCTCGTCTCCGTCGAGACCGTCGAAGACCGCCTTCTCACCGGATGACAGGATCAGTGTGAACTGCCGCAGGAAGGAGCCGGCGTCAACACTGCCGGTCTGGGCCGTTCCGGCCCCGGCGACCGCCGTCTGGCGCAGCACCATGACGGGCTTGCGAGAGAGCAGCGTGTCACCTCCTGCGATCACTGCCGTTTCGATGTAGTGGAGACCGGAGACTCTTGCGCCGGACAGGTCGAGGCTGTCGATGAGACCGACCGCCTCGACGCCCTCGGGAATCGCGACGAGATCCCAGGGACGGGCGAACAGCAGGGCGCCGGAGGCGTCCGTGAAGCGGCTCTGCCTGAGCACCGACTCTCCGCCCATGCCGTAGATCTCGGAGTAGATGAAGGCCCTGTGCTCTCCGGGCAGGTCGAACCTGCCGTCGGCCGCCGGGAACACCAGCATACCGCCCTTGCGGAGCGGATTCTGGGATTCCTCGGAGGCAGGCATCACTGTGTTGGCAACCTCCATCTCGCTCAGGACCCCCGCATCCAGGCCGCCGACGGACCTGGCCGCGGTTCCCCTCCTGCCGTTGTCGAGGTCGGTGATGGTGACGAGGAGGGAATGATCCCCGGGGCCGACCGCCATGATCGTCGCGTTCACGATCTCGCGGCCTTCGATCCACTCTGTCTCGGATATCCACTGGCGCACGGCGGCCGTGTCGCCGTCCGCGGACATCAGGACGACGTCCGTCTGGAAGGAGGCGAGACCGCCGGTGCGTGCGAACTGGTCCACCGGGACGCTCTCGTACACCTCGAGGAAGAGCGAGTCTGAATCGACGAGGCGGAACAGGGCCGTGTCGATGCTGAAGCCCAGGTCACCCTCGGATGTCGTGGCAAGCCCCGATCCGGCGGAGCATACCGCCGAGACCAGCAGGACTGCCGACAGGTCAGATCCTCTCATACGCCCTCCTGATCTCGGGCCATGAGGTGACGAGTTCGTACATGCCGATACCGTACTGGTCCGCGAAGACCACCGTGATGGGCGGAGTGAAGTAGGTCCAGACCTGGTACGGGGTGTCGGCGGTTTCGAACGGCATGTCCTCCAGGATGTCGGGTTCGCCCAGGAGGGCGTAGACCAGACCCATGTCCGTCTCTATGCCCTGGGTGGCCGATCTGGAGAATCGTTCCATTATCGTGTCGAGTCGGTCGAGATAGAGTTCCCGGTACTCGTTCCTCTCGGTCATGGGGGTTGGGTCGAGCGCCTTCCAGAACCCCGACATGACGGCCATCCTGCCGGCCTCCGAATCCGCATCCTCGATCTGCGCGAGGACGGACGGGTCGGCGATGGGTCTGACGAGGTCGGAGGTCACGGAAGCGTTCCTGCCCCAGATGTCCCAGTCCTCCTCGACGCCGAGCAGGAGGGCGGACGATGTCCGGACCGTCGAGTCCAGCAGCGCCGCCACGATCAGCTCGTATTCCCCGGCATGGACCGACCCGAGGGGGATCGTGGCGGTGAAGACGCCGCCCGAATCCCTGAGCCAGCCCTCCTGCAGGGTTTCGCCGGAGAGGGACCTCAGAGCGTATGCCGCGGTGACCGGGACGTCCGTATCCGAACCCGCCGGAGGGAAGGCCTGCCAGGCGATGTCCACCGAGCCTGCGATGCGCTCGTGCGCTCCGGCCAGCCGGATCATCGAAGACGACCAGTTCTCCGCGGTTCTCACCGGGACATCCAGGTTCGCCTCGCGCATCGTGGTCCGGCCCGATTCGAGGTCGCGGACCATCAGCACCAGGCGGTATCCGCCCGACTCGACATCCTCCAGGACGAGCTCCTGGAGGAACGGGAGTTCCGACCGGACGACGATGCCGCCGCTCCTCGCGAATCCCTCTCCGTCTCCTTCGAGGGTCGCGATCGTCTCGAAGGTGGCCGCTTCGGGCCCGTCTCCGAAGACGAACACGAGATCCCCCTCTTCGAGCAGGGCGCTGACCCTGATCGAACCCGGCTCCGAAGCCGTGGCGGGCTCTACCGTCCAGCCGAGCTGGAGGCCTGCTGCCGCGAGGAGGACGAGTGCCGCTACCGTCATCTCAGGACCTTCCACCCCGCCGGGGCGGGAGGGGCGGCGCCCCTCCCGCTCCGCACGGGATCTAGAACTCGAACCCCAGGCTGGCCCTGTGTACCATGTCCAGCCTGTTGAAGTCGGCGTACGCGTAGTCGAGGGCTATCGTCTGACCGCCCACCGGGATGCGGAATCCCGCGCCTGCGGTCAGCCCCTCCTCGTCCGTGTTGACCCTGTAGCCGCCACGGATCGCTACCATGCCGTTGTACCAGTATTCCCCTCCGATGCCCACCTGCTCGACGTTGTCGTTGGGATGTATCCCGTCGACGGCGATCGTCATGAAGTGGGGGCCCTCGTCGATGACATCCATTGCGAGGCCCAGCTTGAAGGTCATCGGAAGCGAATAGGCAGTGTAGGTGGACGTCGAGTCCGACCCGCTGTAGTAGTCGTCGAACTCTCCGTCGGGTGTGAGCTCGCCGCCGAAGTGCTGGATCGTCATGCCGATCCGCAGGGAGCGGAAGCCCGTGTTGTAGAGCGTTCCGAGGTCGACGGCGACCCCGGAGGCGTTGATGTCGTCCCACCCTTCGTGGACGTACTTGAACGTCACACCCGTACTGAACCTGTCGGTCAGCATCCTGGAGTAGGTCAGCCCGACGACCATGTCGCTGCAGGTGAAGGTCTCACCAGTGCCCTGGGGCTGCTCGATGGTCGTCTCGTCCATGTCGCCGGAGCTGAGGAGCCCGAACTGGAGGGCGAAGGTGCCGATCATCGGGAATTCCCGCGTCACCACGCCCGCCTCGTAGCGGACATCCTCGAACCACTCGGTGTGGGTGAGCTGGACCTGCGTGCCGGGCACGCGAACCAGACATGCCGGGTTCCACCAGGCTGCGCTCGCATCGTCCGCCGTGGCGACGAATGCTCCACCCATCGCGGCGCCCCTGGTGCCCAGCCCGAGCTTGAGGAACTGGGCGCCGGCCGTGCCGACCTTGGCGAAGCTGGCGTCTGCCACCGCCGGGAAGAGCAGGAGGACGGCAGCCGCTGCAACCAGGAATCTTCCTGTCAGTTTCATTGCCCCCTCCTCCCTACTTTATGATGGCGAACTTGCCGATTACGTAGTCGTCCTCTGTCTCTATCCTGTAGAAGTAGAGACCGGAGACGACCTCCTGATCATTGCGGCTGATGAGGTCCCAGAACTCCGTTCCCTCGTCGCCGCCCCAGCCGCGGTGCTCCAGCGTGACGACGTGGTCGCCGCCGAGCGTGTAGATGTAGATGTCGCACATGGCCGGGAGATTGATGAAGGCGATCTTGTCGAAGTAGGTCTGCTCCCATGCCGCGGATCCGCGGTACGGGTTGGGAACCACCGTGACGAGTTCCTTCCAGTCGCCGGAGGAGTACCAGTAGGGCACCACGGAGAGTGGCGTGCCCTCGATGGTCTGCTTGTAGTTCGACCTGGTGCTCTCAACGCCGGTCTCGGCATCGAAGCTGCACACGACGTAGTAGTAGGGGAAGCCGTTGACGACCGTGCTGTCGTCATAGGAGTAGGTGCCGGTTCCCGCTATCTCGTCGATGAGCTCCCAGCCGGACGGATTGAACGTGGCCCTGTAGATGCGGTATCCGCCGAACGGGGCATAGGTCTCGGCATTGGCGCCCCACTCGAGGTGGACGTTGCCGTTCTGGGGCTCGTAGAAGAGCACCGGGGTCGGCGGGAGCTTCGGAACTCCCCAGCCGCCGTCGCGGTAGTAGGCGTCCAGGAGGGCGTCTGCGTCCTGGCGAAGGCCGGCGAGGCCGAGTCCGACTATCCATCCGCCGACCATGAACAGGCTGTCGCCGTCGGCGAGGGTGGTCGGACCCATCGTGAGCAGGAACCTGTAGTCGAACGTCGGATAGCCCTGCGCGAGCGGGCTGTCGTCGACTATCGGCCAGGGCCCCTGGTTCGTGGTCGATATGGCCTCGGGGGCGTTGGGGTTCCCCACCCAGCCCTCGAGGAAGGTCGGGCCGCTGAACTGGCCGCTGGCGTCGGGGTTGGCGCCCCACTGCATGTTGTAGCGCTCGGGATCGCTGCCCGGGTCGCTCTCCCAGTTCCACCAGGTGTGGGACAGGGGGATCGGATACCCGTAGACGTCGATCGGACGTTCGATGGTGCCGTCGCTGCGCCTGACCCAGTAGTCGAGCAGGCGCCATCCGATGAACCCGTTGCATGCCGGGATGACGTCGGGCTCGCCGGAGTCAGCCTCTTCGCGGTGCTGATGGCCATCTTCCTCGGCATCAGCCTGCTCCACAAGGAGATCGAGAAGCGCACGATCTACCCGCTGCTCTCCAAGCC
>JAKLEF010000049.1 GCA_022703195.1 Candidatus Fermentibacterota bacterium
AGAGCCCTGTCCATGGTGTCGAGGAGCATCTCGTCGTCGGCGGGCTTGGTGAGATAGTCGAACGCTCCGAGCTTCATGGCCTTCACGGCGAGGTCGATGTCGCTGACACCGGTGAGGACTATCACCGGCACTCCGACCCCCCGGTCGTGGATGTGCCTCAGGATGTCTATCCCGCTCAGCCCGGGCATGTCCATGTCGAGCAGGACCAGATCGGGCCTCTCCGATTCCAGCAGGGCAGGGACCCTCCTCGAGTCGTTGGTCACGACAGGTTCGTATCTCTCGGTCTGCATGAGGAACACGGTGAGGAAGTTGGTCACCGCCGCGTCGTCGTCCACTATCAATATCCTCGCGGGATCGCCCATCATGCCTCCGGGGTGTTGGTCTCGGCGCGGACCGCCGCTCCGGGCGCCGCCTTACCGGCCGGGATGGAGACGGTGAAGACAGTGCCCACGCCGGGCGTGGAGCTCACGGAGATGGTCCCCCCGTGCTCCTCCACTATCCTGAACGCAATCGGCAGCCCCAGCCCCGTCCCGCCCTTCGCCCTCTTGGTGGTGAAGAAGGGATCGAAGATCTGCCTGAGCGTCTTCTCGTTCATGCCCCTGCCGTCGTCCTTCACCTCGATGACCACGGCGTCGTCGGATGCTCCCGTCCTCACCGAGACGGTTCCCCGCCTGTCGTCGGGCATCGCCTGGGCTGCGTTTACCAGCAGGTTCACTATGACCTGCTCGATCTTCTGGGCGTTCCCTTCGAAGGTGGGGATGCCGGGGTCCAGGTCCATGACGATGTCGGCGTGCTTGTGGATCTCGTTGGCCACCAGCCGTGATGCGGCCTGTATCAGGGTGTTGACGTCGACCCTGTCCACGAGGAGTCCCTCGTCCTTGCGGGCGAAGTTCCTGAGGCCCTCGACTATGCCCCTGATCCTCTCGGAACCGTGCGCCATGTCGTCCACCAGCGTGAGGATGTTGCTCCTGAAGAAGTCGTACCTGAGCTTCGCCACCTTCAGGTCCGGATGGGCCGCGGCGTAGTCGTCCACTATCGGGAGGATGTCCTCGAGCGCCTGACGGATGATCTTGATGTTCCCGCGGATGAACTGGTTCGGATTGTTGATCTCGTGGCCGATGCCGCTGACGAGCTGCCCCAGCGAGGCCAGCTTGTCGGCCTGCTGGATCTGCTGCTCGTAGGTCTTCTCGAGCGTTACGTCCCTGTAGAACTCGATGATGCCCTCGACCTCGCGGTTCCGGTCGAAGACGGGGATGGCGTGGACTTCGAGGAAGCGGTTGCCCGACCTGATGGTGTGTACGATCGGGGTCCTGTCCCTTTCGATCCTCGACAGGCGGCAGTCGGTGCACGGCGTGTCGCTGCCGAAGAACTGGGCATGGCACTTCCCGCTGGAGGTGCCCTCCCGGTTCGTCATCACGATGTTCCTGTCCAGGTCCACGACGGCGACGTCGTCCGGGATGGCCTGGAACATGGAGGCCAGCTGCGAGGAGGACTCGCTCCATTCCCTGTCGACGTTCTCCAGGTACATGTTAACCATGTCCAGCCTGGTCTTCTGCTGCTCGAGCTCACCGGTGCGCGCCTCGATCTCGGACTGCATCTCTGCGAACCGGCGGGTGAACGCGGCCTCCTCCTCCTGCCTGAGGATCATCCTGTCACGCAATTCCTTGCGCTCCAGGGCGAGGTTGAGCATCCTGCCGATCTCGCTCAGCATCCTCTGTTCCTCGGGGAGGAGTTCCAGCGCCGGATTGGCGTACCCCACCCTTATCTCGCCCGCTATCTGCTGGTTCGACAGCAGCTTGGTGGAGATGTAGCCCTCGCCTGGAGGCATCTGCCCGTACTCGCGGCCCTGATAGGTGGAGAAGACCATCACCTGCCCGGGATAGAGCATCCCCTTGCCGAGGTAGTCCGGCAGTCTGGTGAAGAACTCCGGGACGTCGCTCGAGATCTCTATCCACTCGGCGACGGCATACAGGCAGGCGAGCTCCTTGATCCTCTCCTCGCGGTCGAAGTCGGTCTGCCTGTTGATCCCGTCGAGCTGTGACCCGAAGAAGACCCAGACGCCGTCACCCCCGGAGCTTCCGACATAGCCGGTCTTGAGAGGGATCTCGCACGAGGGGAACTCGACGGGCGAGAAGACCGCAAGCCTCCTCTGCCCCTCCCTGGCCAGGGCCATCCCCGATCGCATGCTCCTGAGCGAAGCCGGGGAGAGGATCTGTTCGAGCCTCCGCCCTTCGTGGGACAGCTCGCCGGGTCCGCAGGCGCGGAGGAGGAGGCGGCTCGAATGCAGTACGGTTTCGCTCGAGTCGACCGCCATGAGGAACTCGAAGTTGCTCTCGATGAACGAGTAGAGGTCGGAAGTCCTGATCATCACACCCTCCGGCCGGATCGGGGACCGGTGAGACCGGCTGGATCGAATCTCGCACAGGGGGATGCCGGGGGCAACGGTAACGGAAAGGGGGGCGGGATCGCTCCCGCCCCCCCCATGGACATCTGCCGCTAGCGGCCGAGGATCACGAACTCGGCTCTGCGGTTGAGAGCCCTGTGCTCCTCGTCGGTGTTCGGGGCATCGGGCCTGGACTCGCCGTAGCTCACGGTCTGGAGCCTGGACTCGCTGACGCCCTTGGAGACGAGGTAGGAGCGGACGGCTTCTGCCCTGCGCTCCGCGAGGGCCTGGTTGTAGTCCTCCTCGCCGAGGTCGCAGGTGTTGCCTGTGATCGTGACGCTGACGCCGGGGTTGGCCAGCAGGAAGGCCGCTATCTCGTCGAGGGCCTCCTTGGCGTCACGCCTCAGGACGGAGCTGTCGAGGTCGAAGTAGACCTTGTCGAAGTCCACCACGAGGCCGAGCTGGAAGTCGTGCTCCGCCGAACCGCCGGCGGGCACGTTGACCATCGCCGACTCGGGCCCGTAGGCGGAGGCCGTCGCGGTGAGGTTCCTGTTGCCCGAGGGCAGCTCGATGGAGTAGGAGCCGTCGGAACCGGTCTGGGCCTGGACCGAGCCGCTGGACACGATGGCGTCCAGGGGCTGGCCGGTGGCGATGTCGGTGACGGTGCCGGTGACGACACCCGAAGTCTCGATCCGGGTCAGCGGGAAGTCGACCGTGTAGGTGCCGCCCGAAGCCAGATCGACCGTCTCGCTCGAGGGGAGGTAGCCCTCGGCGGAACCCGTGAGGGTGATCTCGCCCCTGGAGGCCTCCATCGCGTAGGAGCCCTCCTGGGTAGTGTTGACCGGCTCAACGTCGTCCCTGGAGGCGGTGACGGTGCCATAGAGGGCCTCGCCCGTCTCGGAGTCGTATACCCTGCCGCCGATCTCGGCGGGAGGGTTGCGGAACGTGCCGGTGTAGGAGAGGCCTATCCCGAGGCCCATCTTGGGGGCGTAGCCCTGCGGGAAGGGCGAGCGGTCGGCCCTTTCCTGCTCGGTGGGCGTGCCGCCGGACTGGAAGATGCCGTGGCCGAGGTCGCTCCACTCGGGGCTGAAGTCGGTCAGGGCGAAGGAGCCGGTGACGTCGATGGCGAGGCCGTCGTTGTTGAAGCGGACGCCGGGGGCGACCTGGATTATGTCGTCATAATCCTCGCCGTCGCCGTTGTCGTAGTTCCTGTCCATGAAGTGGCGCCACTCGACCTCGGCGAAGAGGGTCGTGGTGCCGACCGGGTACTCGATGCCGGCGCCGGTGTAGAGGACCGCATCCTCGACTTCGATGTCGACGTCCTGGGTGGCGGTGACCTCGTGGGCGGCGTTGTAGCGGAGGTCGGTGTACTCGAAGGACTGGTTGAACTTGTGGTAGCCCAGGTTGACGTGCAGGGCGGCGGGATCGAGGTTGAACGTGGTGAGCAGGTTGGCGCCGTAGCTGAAGCTGCCTGCGCTGATCATGGGCCTGCGGAGCTCGAAGATGCCCTCGTCGTTCAGCCAGATGCCGTCCCAGCCGTCGCCGTTCACTACGTAGCTGCTGTTGCCGCCGTCGTAGAGAGCGAAGGACGCCCAGGGCATGATGCCGAACCAGACCGAGTTGGCGTTCGGGTTGATGTTCCACTTCAGGGAGGCGGTAGCCTCGCTGAAGCCGTCGTCGCCCTCCCAGTCGCCCGAGATCTCGGCGCTGTCGCCGTCCCTCTTCATCTGGTTGACGATGTAGTTGACGCGGAGACCGAGTTCTGCGGCGCGCCCGAGGCCGAAGCCGGCAACGATGTAGCCGGTGCCGTCGTACTCGGTGTTCGTGATCTCCATCTCCTCGTTGCCGATGACGGCGGTGCGCTCGTCACCCGACAGCCCTAGGTTCGCGAAGAGCCCGACATTGTACCTGCCGGCCCCTACGGTGCGCGCATCGACCACCCTGTTGAGGCCTCTGGTGCCCCACCAGGAAGGGAGTGCCGAGGCCGCTCCCGCGAGGACAAGCACAACTGCCATAAGACGATACTTCATCGATCCCTCCTTCTGACTAACGGTTGACGGACAGTGATTATTTCGATAACGCGCCATCAGGGTCAAGGTTCTGCCATGCCGGAACCCCTCCCCGCCTCCCGCCTGCGAGTTTATTCCACCGGGGGCCCCTGTGCAAGGCTCCAGCGGAATCGACCGCCACCGGGGCCTCATGTCATCCGGGTGGCGCCCCAGGTTCTCGCCGTGCTGTCGAGCTGCTCCTCCACCGTGCCCCAGGAGATGATGAAGGGGATCCTGTGGATGGTGACGGTGACCTCGTCGCCCGAGATCTCATACGAGCCCTTGGCGCCCATGCCCTCGACCTGGCCGGCCTTGTCGTCGCCCGAGAAGTCGACGTGGTTCGCATCGGCCATCCTCTTCATGTTCAGCACGAGCGTGGCGGCCGAACCGCCGAACCTGTACCTGTAGGATCTCGCCATCTCTCCCCTCTCGTTCCCCGGTGCACCCCCGCGGGCGCACAGGATGCTGTCAGCCCTCTTCCCCGCCCTCTTCCCGCTCGATGACGATCTCGCGCGGGTCGGCGGCAGGAGGAACCGGTTTCCTCGACCCTATCGCCGCGGATGCCGCGGCGATCCCGGTCGTCACTGCCCCCACCAGCGCGCCCAGATCGTCGATCTGCCCGAGCAGGGGGATGACGTCCGGCAGGAGGTCGGCGGGGCTGATGACGTAGACCAGCGACACCAGGGTAGCGGCGCCCAGCAGCCATGCGGCAGCCCTGAGGAAGACCCTCCGGAAGGGCGAGTGAGGCAGCGCCAGCATCACAACGAGCAGGGCGAAGAGAGCCGCGACGGCTATGACCGTGGTCTTCGCGAATTCCCAGAACCCTTCGGCGATCACGTCCCACCTCCGATCAGTGCCGCCCGGGGCCGACCCGGGGAACCCATCCAGGATCAGTATAGCCCCGTGCTCAGTCACGTACAAGCACGGACCCGGGCACATCCCGGTCCTCCCGGGCCGGATCGCGTTGGCAGGGCCGGTCGGGGGCTGCCATATTCAGCAACCATTTGCGAAAGAGGTCGGCCGATGCGTGTCGCGCTCGTAGTCCCGCCCTGGGGACCCGATGACATCAGGGCGAACGATACCAGGGGGATAGCGGGATGCTGGCCGACCCCGGGCATGCAGTACATCGCTGCGGTTCTGCGCGAACGCGGTCACGAGGTCGCCTACCTCGAGGGCTTCTTCCATTCCAGCGATGACATGCGGAAGCGCGTGGCGGAGTTCGGTGCCCAGGCGCTCGGGGTCTACGTCATCAGCCTGCTCTGGCACAAGGCCTCCCCGTTCATCGAGGCCGTGAGGCGGGACAACCCCTCGATCTTCACGTTCATAGGCGGCCATGGAGCCACTTCCATGCCTGAGAGGATGCTTTCCGAGTGCCCCGGTCTCGACGCGGTGGTGATCGGCGAGGGCGAGGCCACCGCGGGCGAGATGATCGATGCGGTCGCCTGCGGAACGCCCCTGGACGGAGTCGCCGGCCTCGCCTTCAGGAACCCTTCCGGCGGGATCGTGCGCACCGCGAACAGGCCGCTCGTGGAGGATCTCGACTCGCTTCCCTTCCCCGCGGTAGACCTCTGCGAGATGGACAGGTACTACCCGAGCTTCGAGCAGGTATCCACGGTACCCGTAATGCAGACCCTGGCGAGCCGCGGATGCAGCGGCACCTGCCTCTACTGCTACAAGATGTACGGCAGGCGGATACGCCTCAGGGACCCGAAGCGGGTGGTGGACGAGATCGAGTACTATGTGAAGAGATACGGCGCCAGGGAGATCAAGTTCTGGGACGAGCACTTCACCTACAGCCACGCCCACACGTACGCCTTCTGCGAGGAACTCACGAAGCGCGGCCTGAACGTCCGCTGGTGGTGCTCCTGCCGCGCCGATGCCGTCGACAGGAAGATCCTGCGGGCCATGAAGGACTCGGGCTGCTGGTGCATCAACTTCGGCGTGGAGAGCGGAGTGCAGAAGAACCTGGACACGCTCGTGAAGAGGGAGAAGCTCGAGCGGATCGAGCTCGCCGTGCGCATGGCCCACAGCGTGGGCATCAAGACCCACACGACCTACATCTTCGGGATCCCCGGCGAGACATTCGAGGAGGGACTGAAGACCATCGAGTTCGCGAAGAGGCTCGGGAGCTTCACCGTCGAGTTCTTCCCCATCACCCCCTTCCCGGGGACGGCCCTCTACCGGGGAGTCGAACAGGGGAGGTACGGCTCGATGAGCAGCCGCCTGGACGACCAGGGCATGCTCCTCGACAGGCCATGCTTCGTCCCCTTCACCATGACCGGGGACCAGATAATGGAACTCCGGCGACTGGCGTACATCAGATATTTCTTCAGACCGTCCTTCCTCCTCTACAGGTTCAGGAACATCTCGTCGCCCTTCCAGCTCCGCGCCGTGTGGCACGGGGCCAGGAGCCTCCTCATGATGGCATCGGAGCAGTTCGAGAAGAGCCGTCGGAAGAAGTAGCGTGCCTTCGGTCACTGTCGTAATCCCCGTTCGCGACGGAGCATCGACCCTCGGGAGAGTTGCAGGCGCCGCCCTGGAGGGCCTGCTCCCGGGAGACCGGATCATCGCCGTGGACGACAGGTCTTCCGACGGGTCCCGGGAACTGCTCGACTCCATGGGGATCGAGACGGTCCCGTCCGCGGGCGGCCCCGGCGCTGCATGCGCCAGGAACACGGGCGGGAGACTTGCGGAGACAGCCTGGATCCTCTTCCTCGACGCGGATGCGGTGCCCCCTGCCGGCTGGAGGGGGATGCTCGAGGACAGGATGGATGTAGCCGACGCGGTCCAGGCGGTGTACGGCCCGGATGCTCCGGGCAGAGGCGCCGCGACGTTCTACAAGAACTTCTACTACCACTACACCTTCACCCGGAGGATAAGGGGCCCCCATATCAAGGGGTGCGGCACCTTCTTCTTCGCCGTCACCCGTGCGCGGTTCGCCGAGCTGGGCGGCTTCGACGAGAACATCAGGGGCGCGACGATAGAGGACGCGGACTTCTCCGAGAGGCTCTGGGCCATCGGCGGGAGGATCGCGATCGCCCCGGAGATCGAGGTCTATCATCTCAGGGAGTACGACGTGCCCTCGCTCCTCGCCTACGAGTGGAGGATGATGCGGGCGAAGGCCCTCTACATCATGCGCCGCGGGCGGGACAGGGGTGCCCCCTCGATCAGCGTTGCGGGCTTCGGCGAGATGCTCCCGGTGCTCGCCGGCGCGGTGCTGCCATGGCTCGCGGCGGCCCTGGCGGCCCTTCATGCCTTCGGGATCGGATGGGGGCTGTATGCCGCCCTGGGAAGCCTGGCGGCACTGGTCGCGGTACAGGTCCCCTTCCTGGCCGGCATGACGAGGGCAGGCGGCCTGCGGGGGTTCCGGGCGGGCTTCCTGCTATGGCCAGATCTCGCGCTGATAGCCCCGGCTTCGCTCTCGGCGGCCGCGGCCGCTCTCGCCGGCAGGAGGTACTGATCTGAGGCCGGTTCCACTCATCGCCTGCGCGGTGCTCCTGGCGGCCTTCGCGGTCTATGCCGGCTCGGGCTCCAGGCTGGAGGGTCCTGCCGACAAGGCTGTCCAGCTCGTCACCCTGGTCCCCGCGGCGCTGCTGTTCGCAGCCTCGCTGCGCGGCGAGCGCCGGCCGATGGACCTGGCCAGGAGGATCATCGACGGCCCGGGCGACGCCGCGTTCCTTGCGGCCGTCTCGGTTCCGGTGCTCGCGTTCACGGTCTGGATGGCCCTGGGGCCGTTCGATGGGATACCCTCGGGCGGGGACGAGGCTGCCTACTACTTCCAGAGCATGATCTACGCCAGAGGAGAGGCCGCGGCCCCCGTACCGGGCGTCGAGTGCCCGAGGGACCTCTTCCCGTTCAGGCACTTCGTGTTCCACGACGGGATGTGGTTCACGTTGTACACCCCGCTTCACGCCCTCGTGATGGCCCCGTTCACAAGGGCGGGCATCAGCCCGCTGCTGGGCCCCCTCGAGGGCGTACTGGCCCTGGCCGGCGCATTCCTCCTCTTCAGGAGCCTGGCCGGGAGGACGGTGGCCAGGACCGCCCTCCTGTTCATGGCCCTGTCCCCCTTCCTCCTCTTCATGGCTCCCACCCACATGGCCCACAACACCGAGCTCGCGCTCGTGGTCTGGGCGCTCTACCTGATAGTGAGGAGCGTCCGCGGCAAGGCGGGGGCGGGCCGGCTCCAGGCCGTGGCGGGATTCCTCCTCGGGCTGTCGCTCTGCACCAAGCCCTACACAGTCCTTCCCTGGGCCGTCACGATCACCGTCGGGCTGCTCTTCACGCTCCGGTCCCGCGCCTTCCCGGCCCTCGCGAGGATCGCGGCCGGCGCCATTCCGCCCGTACTGTTCCTCCTGGCGGCCAACCGCTTCTACACCGGGGACTGCCTGACCCCCGCCTACGACCTCGCGAGGGGGGGCGGCCTCATAGGGTTCGGCCCGGACAGGGCATGGTTCCCGGAGTACGGCGACCGGGCGCATACCCCGCTGAGGGGCCTGATGAACCTCGCGAAGCAGGCGGGAGCGGGGAGCACCATCCTGCTGGGCTGGCCGTTCCTGTCCCTCCTGCCTCCGATGTTCGCGTTCATGGATGGCCGGGAGAGGCGGAAGTGGGCGCTGGTCGCCGGTTCGATCGCCGTGTTCGCCCCGTTCATGATGCTGCACTACTCCGCCTCGATTGACTACGGGCCGAGGCACTACTACACGGCCCTCCCATGTTTCGCCCTGCTCTGCGCCGCCGGCCTGTCGAAGGCCGCCGGCCGCTGGGGCTGCCGCGCCGTGTATGCCGTTGCGGGTCTGTTCGCATTCGCGACCCTGCCGGTGTACCTGCCGGACGGGATCGCGCTCCGGAGCGGCCCATGGCAGGCCATCGACACCATCCCGGCCGAAGCGGCGGATAGTGCGGCCAGGCCGCCCGCGGTCATCTTCATGGAGGCATCGGAGCACGGCTATCCGAACATCGTGAGCGGTCTCCTGGCCACGGACCCCTTCCTCGACGGCGACCTGGTCTTCTGCGCCCACCAGTCGCCGGGGGACGACATGGCGGCCATGGAGTCGGCCTTCCCGGGCAGGAACGCCTACCTGTTCTGGATGGAGGGGGACGAGGCCCGCATCGAGCCATGGACATGGGCAAGGGCGGCCATGCTCACGGCCGAGAGGGATCTCAGGCCCGGCTGGGCTCCATCGAACTCCTCGGCCGACGATCCGTGAGCATCGGATCCTTGCGCCGCGGGCAGGACTGGAGTAGCTTCCCGCATCCTTACCGAGTGACAGGAAGGCCCGGGTGATGGATCACATCTGCTTCATGCCCGCATACAACACTGGTCGGTTCATCGAAGGCGTACTCAGGAACATCCCTTCCGAGGCCTGGGATTCAATCGACGCCCTGCTCGTGGTGAACGACGGCTCCACCGACCGCACCCGGGAGGTCGCCGCAGGGCTCCCGGTGCGTCTGGTCGACCTCGACGGCCATCCCGGTCTCGCCGAGGCAAGGAACGCGGGTATCCGCGCCGCCAG
>JAKLEF010000005.1 GCA_022703195.1 Candidatus Fermentibacterota bacterium
CGGCGGCATCTCCCTCTCACTGGAGGATTCCGACCATGCGGGATGCTGGTTCGGCGCGGACAAGTCGCTTCCCGCGGGCTTCGGGGTCGCGCTCGACTGGGACCCGGCCACCAGCGGGCCCGAAACCGCACGTTTCGACGAGACGGGCGGGTTCCTGAACCTCGAGTGCTACTGGCAGAGCTTCGGACAGGTGCGGGTGTCGATGCAGTTCATGGACATGCTCGAGGCCGGCGGCGACACGTACAGGTCGCTGGCCGTCGATTTCCTGGGCCTCTTCTAGGCCCGCCGACAGGAGGACCGATGGACATCTCCGCCGCTGAGAGATATGCGGATGTCATCCTGAAGAGCGGTGTCAACCTCGCCGCAGGCCAGCCCCTCCTCGTCAGGGCCGACCCTGCGAACAGGGAGTTCGCCGGAGTGCTCGCGGGAAGGGCCTACGCGCTGGGTTCGCCCTACGTCTACACCGTCTACGGAGACACGAAGCTCGAGCTGGCAAGGCTCTCGCATGCGGGAGCCGACACGCTCTCCTACGTGCCCTCGTTCCTCCCCGGGCTCTACAGGACATACATCGAGGAGAACTGGGCCAGCGTGGCCCTCACCGGCCCCGAGGACCCCGATGCCTACGAGGGGGTGGATCCCGCACGCCTCGGCTCCCTGCGGAAGGCGATGTCGAAGGCCACCAGGGAATGGCTCGAAGCCATATCCTCCAACAAGATTCGCTGGAATGTCTGCCTGTGGCCCACTCCCGGCTGGGCCGCGAAGGTGCTGGGCTCCCCCGACGACTGGGAGCGGAGGATCTGGGAGGTCCTGACGCCGATCCTGAGGCTCGATGCCGCAGATCCCGCGGCCGCCTGGCTCGCGCACGACGCCGAACTCAAGAGGAGGGCGTCCTTCCTGAACGGGGCGAGGTTCGACAGGTTCCACCTCACCGGACCGGGGACCGATCTCTACGTCGGCATGGCCCCGGACAGGGTCTTCGCCGGGGGCAGGGGAGTGGCCAGGGACGGGCGCGACTTCTTCCCCAACATCCCCACCGAGGAGGTGTTCAGCACTCCCGACTTCCGGCGGACCGAGGGCAGGGCGGCATGCACGCGCCCGGTGCAGGTCAACGGGACCAACGTCGAGGGGGCGTGGTTCGAGTTCGAGGCCGGCAGGGTGAAGGCCTTCGGCGCATCGAGGAACGAGGGGGCCCTCGCCGAATACCTCTCCACCGACGAGAACGCGCGCTTCCTGGGCGAGATCGCCCTCGTGGGCACCGACTCGCCCATCTACCGGAGCGGCAGGATCTTCCACAGCATTCTTTTCGACGAGAACGCGGCCATCCACATAGCCCTGGGCAACGGCTACACCGAGTGCGTCGAGGGCGCCAGGGGCGCCGGGGTGCAGGACCTTCTCGCCCGCGGGTGCAATGTGTCGCTCGTGCACGTCGACTTCATGATCGGTTCGGACGAGGTGAGCGTCGACGGTCTGGACGCTTCGGGCGCCGCCACGCGCATCATCTCCGCCGGCAGGTTCGCGGTCTAGTCGGAAGGAGTCGGATTGCTGGACCAGAGGCTGCTCGAAATCCTGGCCTGCCCGGCCTGCAAGGGCCCGCTGGAGTACCGGACGGAACCGTCCGAAGTCCTGGTGTGTCACGCCTGCAGGCTCGTATACCGGGTCGAGGAGGACATACCGATCATGCTGATCGACGAGGCCGCGCCCCTGGGGGACGAGGGCTGAAACAGGCGCCGCGGCCTTCCGATCTCTATCTGTCCGTGGTCGTCAGGACCGGCTGCCGGCGTTCGGCGGCAGCCGGCGCGACCCCCGGCGAAGCGGGCGGCACGGTCTACCGGATCGACCTCGCAGCCGAGCCGGTCGACGGGAGGGCCAACGACGAGCTGGCAAGGTTCCTCGCCGCGGAGTTCGGCACCGTCAGGGATGCGGTGGAGATCCGCTCGGGGAGATCCTCGAGGAGGAAGCTCGTGAGGATAGGCGATCCCCCTGCGCGGCCTCCCTGGTTCACCGGCTGACGACTCGGAGCCGGTCCGCGGGGATGTATCGCCGGACCGCCGGCCCGTCCGTCACGGGCCGGCGAGTTGCCGGCCCATCCGCGATCGCGCATAATCCCCGTTCTTCCGTAGAGTTGGAGGATCAGGCGGCATGCGGCTCATCGTTCCTTCGGACTGGGACTGGACCCCCCCGGATGGAATCCCGGTCTGCAGGCGAAGGCCGTTCGGCCCGTGCCTGGACGAGGTGGCGCGCGCCCTGGCCGAATCGGAGCGCCTGTTCGTCATGGGTACCGACGGGATGGCCGCGAAGCCCTGCTGGCTGCTGGCCACCGACCATGTCAACCTCTTCGGCGACGGCCCGCTGGTGGGTCCGAACGACGACCGGGCCGGTCCCAGGTTCCCCTCGCTCTCCGGGCTATACGTGGATGTGGACGGCCCGTTCCTGAAGGGCACGGTGCTCCGCTCGCCCGACTGGCGTCTCGCGACGCCCGCCGAACTCGCGGCCACCGGCGCCGCGGCAGCCGTTACCGAGGGGGTGCTCGAGGCCGTGAAGGCCGGCCATGGCGGCGCGAAGGCCGCACTCCTCGTCAGGTGCCACGGGCCGAACCGCTGGAACAGAAGCGCGCCGCCCCTCTCCGAACTGGTCGAGGGGCTCTCCCGGAGGGAATGGAATTGAAGGAATCCTCCTACAAGGACAGCATAAGGCTTCCGAGCACAGGATTCGCCATGAAGGCGAACCTCCCCGCCCGCGAACCCGAGATACTCGCATCCTGGGCCGAAGGGGACATCCATGCCGCGATCCGCGAATCGAGGCGGGGGCGCGAGACGTTCATCCTCCACGACGGGCCGCCGTACGCTAACGGGAACGTCCATCTGGGCACGGCCCTCAACAAGATCCTGAAGGACTTCGTCGTGAAGTCGCACACCATGCTCGGCTACGACTGCCCGTTCGTCCCGGGATGGGACTGCCACGGCATGCCCATCGAGCACAGGGTCGCGAGCGGTTCGTCCGGCCCGGCCGGGGCTGCCGGCAGGTCGGAGATCCGCTCGAAGTGCCGCGAATACGCCGAGAGGCACGTGGGGATCCAGCGCGAGGAGTTCAAGCGGCTGGGCGTCTTCGGCGACTGGGAGCATCCGTACCTCACCATGTCGCGCAGCTACGAGGCGGGCATCCTCGAGGCCTTCGCCGACCTGGTCGAGAAGGGGTACGTCTATCAGGGCCTCAGGCCGATAAGCTGGTGCAGCTCGTGCCACACCGCCCTCGCCGACGCCGAGGTCGAGTACGCCCAGAGGCGCTCACCCTCGATCTGGGTCGCTTTCGAGCAGGACGACCCGGCGGCCTGGCAGGCCCGGGGCGTGCCCGCTGGTGTCGAGGTCGTGATCTGGACCACCACGCCCTGGACCCTTCCCGCGAACAGGGCCGTGGCGCTCAATCCCGGTGAGGACTACACGATCGTCGATCACGGGCCCAGGCGTTTCCTCGTGGCGCTCAGGCGCTCCTCCGACTTCGCGTCGATGCTCGAAGGGGCGTCGATCAAGGGTGGTGCTCCTCGCTTCAGGGGCTCCGACCTCGAGGGCCTCCGGCTGAGGCACCCCGTCGACCCTGCACTGCGTTCGCTGGTGATCACGGCCGAGCACGTAACCATGGACGACGGCACGGGATGCGTGCACACCGCCCCCGGGCACGGCACGGACGACTTCGCCGCGGGGATGAGATACGGGCTCGAGGTCGCTAGCCCGGTGGACCCCTCCGGGGTCTTCACCGCTGCCGCAGGCCGATACGCGGGGATGCACGTCCACAAGGCGGACCCCGTGATCATCGAGGACCTGCGGACATCGGGCAGGCTTGTCGGATCCGGCACGATCGAGCACAGCTACCAGCACTGCTGGAGGTGCCACAAGCCGCTGATCTACAGGGCCACCAGCCAGTTCTTCCTCGACCTGTCGCACGACGATCTGAAGGACCGGGTCCTGGCTTCGGTCGACGGCATCGGATGGCATCCCGGCTGGGGCTACGACCGCATGAAGAACATGATGTCGGCAAGGCCGGACTGGTGCCTCTCGAGGCAGAGGGCGTGGGGGGTCGCACTGCCCGCGCTGGTCTGCCGCTCCTGCGGAGAGGCCTTCCTGGACGCGGCAATGGCCCGCGCGGCCGCCCGGATCGTGGCCGAGCGCGGTTCCGACGCCTGGTTCGAGACGGATCCGCGCGATCTGGCGGCACTCGCAGGGCGCCCGGCTGTCTGCGCGGCATGCGGTTCGAAGGACTTCGACAGGGTGGACGACATCCTCGACGTCTGGTTCGACAGCTCGCTGAGCCACCGCAACGTGCTCACCCCCGAGTACGGCCTCACCAGGCCTGCCTCGGTGTATCTCGAGGCTACGGATCAGCACAGGGGCTGGTTCGGGGTGAGCCTGATCACCAGCACCGCGCTGGGGCTCGGCATCCCCTCGAGGAACATCGTCACCCACGGCCTGGTCCTCGACCCGCAGGGGAAGAAGATGTCCAAGTCCCTCGGGAACGTGGTCTCGCCCCTCGAGGTCATCGAGACATACGGTGCCGACATACTCAGGCTCTGGTTCGCCTCGGTGGACTACACGGCCGACTTCAGGGCCGAGAAGTCCGTCCTCGACGACATGCGCGAGGCCTACCGCAAGCTGCGGAACACCGTGCGCTTCCTCCTGGGCAACCTGACGGGCGACGAGCGCACGGAGGACTTCCGGCCGGACTTCAGGGGCCTGGAGAGGTTCATGTACCTGAGGTTCAGGAAGGCGGCGGCGGAGTGCGTGGACGCATACCGCTCGTTCGAGTTCCACCGCGTCTTCCGCGAACTGCGCAATCTCGCGACCATCGAGCTCTCCGGCCTGTTCCTCGACGCGCGGAAGGACAGGCTCTACTGCGACGCCCCCGGCAGCCCCGGGGCTTCCGGCACCCGGATGCTGCTCGGGTGGATGGCGACGGGCTTCCTCGAGCTGCTCGCCCCGATACTCCCGTTCACTTCCGAGGAGGGCTGGCGCGAGCTGCCGAAGGGCCTGGCCGGCGTACCGAGCGTGCACATGGCCCTGCTCCCCGACGAGCCGCTCACGGAGGCCGAGGAGACCGAGCTGGCGGGCTGGGACAGGTTCCTGGAGTACAGGCGCATCGCCCTGAAGAGCCTCGAGGATGCGAGGGCCGCAGGCCTGATCGGCAGCTCGCTCGAGGCGCACGTCCGCCTGGCCGTGCCAGCTGATGCGGTAGAGTCCGCGAACGGCGAGCCCTGGGCCGACTTCCTGATCGTGTCCACGGTCGACGCCGTGCCCTCGCCGGACGGGGAGGTCTCCGCCGAGGTCTCCCGCACTCCGCACGGGAAGTGCGAGAGGTGCTGGAGGCACATGCCCGAGGTCGAGGCCGGCCCGGAGAGGCTCTGCGGCAGGTGCGCGGCGGTCGTCGGGACGGGTGGTGAGAGCGTTGAGGAGTGACAGCCCCGTGAAGGCGTTCATCGTGGCCGCAGCGGCTGTCGCGCTCGACCAGGCCACCAAGTCGCTCGCCCTCCGGAACCTCTCGTCCGTCGAACCCGTGCCCCTTCTCGGAGACGTCTTCCGGCTCGTGCTCAAGTTCAACGAGGGGGCGGCCTTCAGCCTCAGCTGGGGTGGGCCGGGCGTGCTCATAGCCATGACCGCGGCGGCGGCGGCGGCAGTCACCGTCGCGATCCTCCGCTGGCGCAGGCGGAGCCCTGCCGGGATGGCGGGCCTGGGGCTCATCCTGGGGGGCGCCCTGGGGAACCTGGGCGACAGGGTCTTCCGTGACGGCCGCGTGATAGACTTTCTCGACATGGGGCTGGGAGCGCGCAGATGGCCCACCTTCAACGTGGCTGACATCGCGATCACTGTCGGCGCGCTCGTGCTCGTGATACTGCACAGGGACGGGGGGAAGGTGGAGAATGCCTGAGGAGACCGGCTGCACCGGCACGGTCGTCGTGGCCGTCGGCGGGAACTCGATAATCGATCCGAAGGGGAGGAGAGGCAACCTCGACACCCATGACCTCGCCCGGGAGCTGTGCGAACAGATAGCGAGCCTCGCGGGCCGATACGGGAGCGTCGTGCTGACCCACGGGAACGGGCCCCAGGTAGGATTCGAGCTGCTCCGGAACGAGGCGGCGAAGGACGTCGTCCCCCCCGACGGGATGGACGTGAACGTGGCCGCAACGCAGGGGTACATCGGCTACCTCCTCCAGCAGGTCCTCGGAGACGTTCTCGAGGAGAGGAACGAGGAGGTCCCGATCTGCAGCCTCGTCACGCAGGTCGAGGTGGATCCGGACGATCCGGGCTTCCAGAATCCCACGAAACCCGTCGGGCCGTTCTATTCGGCGGAGGAGGCGGCGAAGCTCGCCTCCGAGAGGGGATGGAGGATGAGGGAGGACGCGGGGCGCGGCCACAGAAGGGTCGTCCCGTCGCCGAGACCCCTCAAGATCCTCGAGCTGCCGTCTGTCAGGAACCTCGTGCATTCAGGCCAGATCGTGATCTGCACGGGCGGGGGGGGCATCCCCGTGGTGCGCAGGGGGAAGCGGTTCGAGGGCGTGGCCGCGGTGATCGACAAGGACCTCGCGAGCGCCCTGCTCGCCTCCGGCCTCGGCGCCCGGGACTTCGTCATCTCCACCGGAGTGCCCGAGGTCTATGTGAACTTCGGCAGGCCCGATCAGAGGGCGCTCAGGAGCATACGCGCGGAGGAGCTGCGGAAGCTGCGGGCCGACGGTCACTTCGCGGCGGGCTCGATGCTCCCGAAGATCGACGCCTCCCTCGACTTCATCGACAAGGGGGGCTCGAGGGTCGTCATCACGAGCCCGGAGAGCATCCTCTCGTCGCTGGACGGCGGAACCGGAACCACGATAGTCCCTTGATGAGGCGGCCATCGGCCTGCAACGCGGGGGGTGTCCGAGAATGGACCTTTACAGCGAGTTCCCCGTTCTCTTCATAGACAACGACCTGATGGGCTCCACCGCCAACAGCAGGGCGGTGCGCGCCATCGTCGACGCACTCCAGGACGAGCATATCAACGTGCTCGAGGCCCCCACGTGCTCCGACGCGGAGGTCCACCTCAGGTCCCTCGCCAAGATCGGCTGCATCCTCCTGGACTGGGAGCTCGACTGCAGCGGCAACCCCGAGTACGACAGCACCGCGACGATGGTTCGGAAGATCACGGACAAGAGCATGGAGATCCCGCTCTTCCTGATCACCGACAAGCTCTCGGTGGCCGACATCCCGCTCGAGGTGATGAAGCGCATCGACGGCTACATCTGGGCCCTCGAGGACACGCCGGACTTCATTGCGGGCAGGATCGAGCGCGACCTGCGGCAGTACGTCGACAACCTGATGCCGCCCTTCCTGAAGGCGCTCTACAGCTACGTCCAGTCGTACCGCTACTCCTGGCACACCCCCGGGCACATGGGAGGCGTGGCGTTCCTCAAGTCGCCGGTGGGGAAGGTGTTCCACCAGTTCTACGGCGAGAACCTCTTCCGCAGCGACATCTCCGCCTCCGTGCCGGACCTCGGGTCGATCCTCGAGCACAGCGGGGTCAGCGGCGAGTCGGAGAAGCTGGCGGCGAGGATATTCGGTGCCGACAGGACCTACTACGTCACCAACGGCACCTCCACCGCCAACAAGATGGTGTTCCACGGCTGCGTGAAGAGCGGCGACCTCGTCCTCCTCGACAGGAACTGCCACAAGTCCATCATCCACGCGGTGATAATGACCGGCGCCATCCCCATCTACCTCAAGTCGAGCCGGAACGCCCTGGGCATCATCGGCCCCGTGCCGGTGTCGGAGTTCTCCCAGGAGTCCCTGCGCGAGAAGATCGAGACCTGCCCCTTCCTGCCGCCCGGCTCGAACCCCAGGATCAAGCTCGCGGTCCTCACCAACTCCACCTACGACGGGCTCTGCTACAACACGGAGCTCGTGAAGGACATGCTGGACGAGGTCTGCGACAACGTGCTCTTCGACGAGGCCTGGTACGCCTACGCCCGGTTCCACGACCTCTACCGCGAGAGGTACGGCATGTACCAGGGCGACGTGGACCACGGGCTGACGGTCTTCGCCTCGCAGTCCTCGCACAAGGTGCTCGCCGCCATCTCCCAGGGCTCGATGCTGCACATCAAGGAGGGCGGCCGGGAGTTCAACCACGACAGGTTCAACGAGGCCTACATGATGCACTCCTCGACCTCGCCCCTCTACTCGATCGTCGCCTCGCTCGACGTGGCGGCGCGGATGATGGAGGGCGGCATGGGCAAGATGCTCGTCGAGGAGGCTCTGGAGGAGGCCGTCGTCTTCAGGCTGAAGATGGAGCACATCGACCAGCAGGTGCGCGGCGGGGGACCGGGGGGCTGGTGGTTCGGGATCTGGGAGCCCGACGAGGTCTTCGAGCCCGACCCGAAGAAGCCTTCGGCAAGGAGGCCCGTGGATCTCGGGCAGGTCGACGACAGGAGGCTCGTCGCCGACCCCGACTGCTGGAAGCTCGACCCCTCCGGCAAGTGGCACGGCTTCAGCGACATCTCCCGCGACTACGTCATGCTCGACCCCCTGAAGGTGACCATCACCACGCCGGGGATAGACCCCGACGGGCGGATGACGGACTTCGGGATCCCGGCCGGGATAGTGGCGAGGTTCCTCCGCGAGCGCGGTATCGTCGTGGAGAAGACCGGCTTCTACAGCCTGCTGGTGCTCTTCACGCTCGGGATAACCAAGGGCAAGTCAGGCACCCTGCTGGCCGAGCTGTTCGACTTCCGCGAGGCCTACGACGAGGACTTCAGGCTCTCGCAGGTGTTCCCCACGCTCACCGACCAGTTCTCGGTCAGCTATTCCGGCCGCACCGTGCGGGACCTCGTTCAGGAGATGCACGACTTCCTCAAGGACAAGACGATCTCGAGCGTCCTGACGGCGATCTTCGGCGGCCTGCCCGTGCAGAGGATGCTGCCGGACGAGGCCTACGGCTGCCTGGTCTCGGGCGAGGTCGAGGAGGTCTCGATCTCCCACCTCGCCGGAAGGATCTCTGCTGTCACCGTCGTGCCCTACCCGCCCGGCATCCCACTGGTCATGCCGGGGGAGGAGTTCGGCGCCTCCGACAGCCCGGTGCTCGAGTACCTCGAGATCCTGCAGGAGTTCCACAACCGCTTCCCGGGGTTCGAGGGCGAAGTGCACGGCGCGAGGGTGAGGAAGACCGAGAGCGGCTACTTCAGGTATTCGGTAGACTGCGTCCGCCGCTGATCAGCCGGGAGCTCAGGCCTGAGGGGGCCCGCCCCGCGGCCCGCCCTGCCCCGGCGTGACGTTCCGCCTCCGGAGGTGAGGAACTGGTCTGGTTTCTGATCACCCTCGTGGTCTGGAGCTCGATGGAGGCGGTGTCGAAGCCCCTCATGGGCCTCTTCGACCCGTTCTCGCTCACCTTCTGCCGGTTCCTCTGCGGCATACTCGTGCTCGTCGTCTTCGCCGCATCCCGCGGCAGGCTCCTCGAGTTCAGGGCGCTCGGCAGGAAGACCATTCTGCTGCTCTGCTCCATGGGGGTGCTCAACACATTCCTGAGCATGTCGCTGCTGCAGCTCGCCGTTCTCCACGCCACTCCCGCCACTGCGGCAACGGTGTTCTGCATCCACCCGGTCATCGTCCTGGCTGCCTCGGTGGCGCTCCGCTGGGAGAGGTTCTCGTGGATCAGGACGACGGCCTTCGCCGCCGCGTTCGCCGGCGTGGCGCTGGTTTCGGCCGCCGCGCCGGAGGGGGGGCTGGCCGGGCCGGTCTACGCCCTCATCGGCGCCGTTGCCTTCGCATCGTACACGATCATCGGCAAGAAGGTGTCGGGAGTGGTCAGACCCGTCACCGCCAACCTGGTCTCGTTCGCCGCGGGCGTCGCCGCCCTGGCGGTCTTCATGGCGGCCACAGGGAGGGATCTCGTGCCGCGCGGCCTCTCGGGCGCAGGGACGGCCGACCTGCTGCGGTTCGCGCACCTCGGCGTGCTGGTGAGCGGTGTCGGGTACCTGACGTTCTTCAGGGCCCTGAAGGCCATGCCCGTCTCGGCAGCGTCGCTGATCTTCTTCCTCAAGCCGGTGCTCGCCACGGGGTTCTCGGCCACGCTGACGGGGGAGAGGCCGCCGGCAGCATTCTTCGCCGGCCTGGCCCTGGTCGTCCTCTCGACCGCCGCCTGCCTCGCAATGAAACGGCGAAGCCTCGTCTCTCTGTAATCAGGATTGCGTTTTTCCTTTGTCGCCTCTCCCGCAATGAGCAATACAGTGCCTGGAATTGGCCGATCCCTGTCATTGACGAGCACGAGCTA
This sequence comes from Candidatus Fermentibacterota bacterium, assembly GCA_022703195.1. Taxonomy (GTDB): domain Bacteria; phylum Fermentibacterota; class Fermentibacteria; order Fermentibacterales; family Fermentibacteraceae; genus Fermentibacter. The sequence goes on from JAKLEF010000005.1 coordinate 10,279, forward strand.
ATCGGTCAAACTAGAGCATGCCTACTGAAGTGTTTCCAGCCTTCATCAGAGATCACTACGAGGTGCTCGAATGGCGGCATGCCTCCGCTATTCTCCAGCAGGACTTCCCAGAGGAGTTCAGCGATATCTGCGACGTTTTAACTCGTTTCCGTCTCAAGAAGAGCCACATTGCCGTCGGGGGCGGCCAGAAGTCAAAGGTAGCGGAGTGGATCGACAGAGAACTCGGAGTAAAGGGTTGGATCGAAAAACGATTCCAGACCAGCATCACAGTGGATCAGAACGTGATGGAATCGCCTACTCATGCTGTTGATTGCTTCAAGAACCGGATTGCTCTCGAGATCGAATGGAACAATAAGGATCCTTTTTTCGACCGCGATTTGAACAACTTCCGGCTTCTCTTCGATCTCCGGGCGGTATCCGTCGGGGTCATCATCACTCGATGTGATGAGCTTCAGGATGTTTTCGATTCCATCGGCCGCGGATCTTCGTATGGCGCCTCGACTACTCATCTTTCCAAACTGCTTCCGCGGATCAGTGGCGGTGGAGGCGCAGGATGCCCGCTAATTGTGATCGGGATTCGGAGAACGCTCTATGTTGAAGACATTTAGTATACCTCAGAACTCAGCTGCGGAGGATCTGCTCGAGAAGGTTCAGGGGCCTTTCACGACTATACTCGCCGACCCTCCCTGGCGCTTCGAGAACCGCACCGGCAAGATGGCCCCGGAACATCAGCGGCTTCTTCGATATCCCACTATGACGATGGAGGAGATTCTTGAGCTGCCGGTTAATCGGATAGCCGCTGCAAGAGCTCACTTGTATCTCTGGGTGCCCAATGCTCTGATCGCCGAAGGCCTCGAAGTGATGAAACGATGGGGGTTCACCTACAAGACCAACATTGTCTGGTACAAGATTCGGAGAGACGGCGGTCCTGACGGAAGAGGAGTCGGATTCTACTTCAGGAATGTTACCGAGCTCGTTCTGTTCGGAATTCGCGGAAGTCTTCGGACGCTTGATGCCGGGAGGACACAGACGAACATACTCGCTACAATGAAGAGGGAGCATTCACGGAAGCCAGACGAATTCTACGAAATCGTGGAATCGTGTTCTCCCGGTCCATATCTCGAGTTGTTCGCCAGGCATCCTCGCAAGGGATGGGCTCAGTGGGGAAATGAGGAAGTCGAAGATGTTTCCGGACATGGTGTCGAGAAAGTGGATACTCAACAGATGGTGCTGTTCGAGAAGGCAGAGCAGCACTACGTGTGAGTATTCAGAGGTAACGGACGATCATGTCGCCATCCCACACAAGCTGTGATGACACAAGTATCGATCTTTTCGTCTGTGGGCGACCCGCGCAAAACTCGAGTCTAAGCTAAAAACCGTCCGATTCCGTCCGATTCCCCGTCCGATTCCTCCGTCCGATTCCTGGTTTCACCGTCCGATTCCTGGTTTCAGATGCTTCAGATGCAACGGTGTCACGTTGCAACACATCCGATTAGCCATCGCCGAGGAACCAGAGGCCCCAGTGAGTGGATGATCTCCGCGTTCAGACAATTCTGAACGTAATGTACTTGTCGAACGCTACGGAATACTCTACCGATCATTCGGGGTTGTAACGAACCAGGCCTGTTGGAGGGCACACCTGTTCGATTAGCCTCCAAGCCTAGTCAGATGAGAATCCATGAGTCTGTCGCCGTACCGAGTAATAGCGCTTGACATCCCACAGAACGCATGAGCATACTGCCGTGTCACTCGAAGTGGACGGGTGAGATGGTATGAGAACGCAGCATATGCCAGAAACGAGCTGTCTACCTACCTACCTACCTACCTACCTACCTACCTACCTCTCCTCTCCCTCTCCCTAGCTCCGGATCGTATCAGGAAACAGTTGCCTCCCGGGAGGCGGCGGGGTATCTCTTTGTGTCATGAACGGAGGGCATGAATGAAGCCGTTGCTCGCGCTGCTGTTCATCTTCTCCCTCTCCCACGCAGACATACAGGTTACCGAACTGTTCCGGGCCGAGACGCCCGAGGAACTCGAGGCCGCCCTGGTCGACGGCTATCCGATGCCGTGGCTTGCCGAAGTCCTTGCCGACTCTTCCATCCCCGAGGAGGACCGCTACTGGCTGGACTGCCGGATGAGGGCGGTCATCGCACAGGACCTGCACCTCTTCTTCGACGAGGAAGGAAACGAGGTCAGGATAGATGCGGACTGGATCGCACCTGGTGAAGACTACTGGCGCGAAAACTTCATGGTGAATGGTCGAGGAGCAGAATACCTGTACGACCGATCGGATCAGCCGACAGATGTGGTCTCAGAGCCGGGTACACTAGTTAACCGCTTTGGCGAGGAGATCGGGCAGCTGGCTATGGTGCATAGATTTATAAGGATATGTAGAGATGCGTCAATCGGGGTTTCAATTTCAGGATGGCATGATATCTACAGTGCTTTCGGACGAGTACCTTGTTTCATTTGCCTTCTTTCCCCCAATGGAACCTACAAAGAGGTACCGATAGGATTCTCGGGCTATTCAAACATCTCCATAAGCAACGATGGAAGCCTGATCGCGGTGGAGACCGAAGTGCCTGAGGGCTCCGATCTCGGAGAAGCGTTCACGGGTCTGGTCTTCCTTCTCGATCACGAAGGGAACGTCCTTTCCCGCTTCCCGATGACCGATGGCGTGATGAATGGAGCGCCGGCAGTCTCTTCGACTGGCAGATATGTTGCGTGTAAGCAGAACTCGATACCTGAGAGAGGTGTCTTCCTCCTGGATGGGGAAACAGGGCAACTCCTCTATAGGTTCGGCGAAGACATCGTTGGGCATAGCCTGTCATTTTCGCAAAATGAGCAATACCTTTGCATCGGTGGTCTGCACAGACCGCTTGTTTTCGATTGTGAAAACCTGGAGGAGGTCTGGACCGTTTCGACCCAGGAACTGGGTGACCATCTGTCTCTGCGCGCTGGTTGTTGCTCGAACGATGGGCTGACGATCGCTTTCAGTTCGAGGCAGACTCAACCCTATCGCTTCGGAACCATCGTGTTCGCTGGAGATTGTACTCCGCATTACCATACTCTGACCAGAGGGGATATCCACGTATCTCCTGCTGGTGTGTTTACCTTCGCACAGTGCTACGATTCCGTCGAACCTAACTCCTGGAACGACTTCCTGTGCGTCCCCGTTATCGTGAACTGCCTCGAAGGCGGTGAGTAGCATGAAGCAGATGATAGCGTTCCTTCTTCTTCCGGCTCTTGCTTCGGCTATTCCATGGCCGATCCTCCCTGCCGACAGCACACACAAGATCGACGGTAGTTATGGTGGCTCGAACATTCTATGGCTCGATGTTTCCCCGAGCAATCCGATGGGCAACTTCCATTCAGGAATCGACCTAATTCTGACGGAACTGACTCTTCCCGGGCAGGAGGAAGTCGTCTACTCGGTCGAAGCCGGATACGTAACGGATGTAATGGATGGGGCTCCTCCAAGCGTGGAGCAGTGGTTCGTCATCTGCGAGTCTCTAGACTCGGAAGAGGGCTGGGCGTATCTGCATGTGGCGAATCCGTTCGGTATTGAGAAGGAAGATTCCCTCTCCTTATACGACTCGCTTGCCTGCATTCATCAGGACGCTTCGTCTACCTCCCATCTTCACTTCATGAGATCGGGACGGGAATACAGCACAGCATACGGGCCTGCCGGGCATCTGAATCCCCTTTCCGTACTCGATCCTTCGGCGACCGGATCAGACTACGAATGGCAGTTCGATCCTCAACCGGATATTACCCAGCATCCCTGGTGTTACTTCCTATCGGACAAGACTATCGACGACTGGGAGAACGACTGGGCTGACTCATTGGACGTCTTCGCCGATACACTTGCAGCGGATAGCCTCCATGGTTCTGTCGACCTCGTCCAGGGGTTCAGCCTCTGGGGGTACGGAGACTGCGGGATCCAGCCCGGGATCGGCGAGAATTGGCTCGTACCCTACCGTATTCGATGGGATCTTGTGCTCAGAGGCAGCATGCCTTCGTCAGACCAGGTCCTCGTTGAAAACTACCTGGTCAGTTTCCACGGCGTTGTCGGCAGCTTCGACGATTGGGAGAAGTACAGGCAGTTCTTCTTCAGATTCACCGATCTCGATACGTTCTTCCCGTACTGCTATGGAGACATCATCTGCCTGACGAACTGCGGTGATGCACAAAGCTGGGATGGCCTGGGCATCAGCAACATCGAGGAGGGTTGCTGGAATACTGCACTGGCGCTTGACGGAACCGGCGAGAACTACAATCCGATCCTGCAGGACTCATCCGCTTCAGACGGGTTCTACCGGATCGACGTGACGGCGTACGCCTGGGATACGACTGATTCGCAGAGGGTGAGCATCGACTGCCAGGTGTGCAACACCCGCGAGATCGCGCAGTCTGTGGTGCTGACGGATGCTGCCACCCGTTCGGAGGTCTGGCGTGCCGAATGGGTTGCGGTGGAGACGGCGAACGGCTTCGAGCCGGTGAAGAACGTGCTGGTCGACGCACCTGCGGATCCCGGCAGCACGCTGGAGATTGAGATCTTGTTCACAGGGCCGATGGACACTTCGGTGGAGCCTTACGTGCGGTTCGCCAAGGCGGGCGGGGCATATCTGGTGGCCGACCCTGCCACGGTGGAGTGGACATCGACCAACCTTCCGTCGGGCTACTACGACACATGGCACGGAACGGTGGACGTGCCTTCATCGGGGATGTCGGGCTGGCTGACGATGCAGATCAAGGCGAAGGACAACACTGGGCTGGGCCTTCTCGATCCATCGGACGCCGATCCCGGTCCCCCGGCGACTGACAGGTACGAAGACTACACGGACACTAACCACGGCTTCGGGATAGCGTTTGGACCCGAGGCCGCATGGGACGGGGAGCTGGAGCATTACGCGTGTAGTTCGCCCGTTCTGGCGGACATGGACGGCGATGGCGATCTCGATGTCGGGATAGGCGACAGTGACGGCTGGGTGCATCTCTTGGATGATGACGGGACGAGTCTCAACGGCAACTGGCCCGCTCCAACGGGATGGCCGGGGTCGTTCCCTTTCCCGGTGAGGATCTCTCCTGCAGTAGTTGATCTCGATGGCGACGGGGAGATGGACGTGATCTCGACGCATCACTTCGGAGCCGATGCCTGGGACATTGCTACGGGAGCCGACCTTCCGGGCTGGCCGGTCTATCTCGGGGTGACGGGTCCCGACTCGTTGCTCGGCCAGTATCCGAGCTGTGCGTCGCCGGTCGTGGGGGATGCCGACGGGGATGGAGAGCTGGAGGTGGTGATCTGCCGGGTGTTCACGGGGAGCTCGAACCTCGAGGCATCCGTGTTCATGTTCGAGCACACGGGCGGGGCCTGTAAGTGGGCCTGCAACCTTCAGCTATTGCAGGACGGGGCGTCGGTCTATGCCACGCCTGCGATGTGCGACGTGAACGGTGATGGGGATGTCGACGTTCTGGTAGCTACTGCGGATGGGTATCAGAACGGGATAGATGTAATGGACAGCATGTCGCTAGAAGACATCAGCGGTGTATACCTGCTGGAAGGCACGACAGGGGTGATCCAGTGGGAGGAGATGATCGGCAACTGCCATATCTACGGCGCCCCTGTGGTAGCAGATCTGGAGGGTGACGGGACGAACGAGGTGATCTTCGGAACCTACACATCTAATGCATCTCTTCGGAAGGTGTACATCCTGGATGGAGTGACGGGCAATATCGAGCACAGCCTCGATGTCCCCAACAGAGTGATGGGTCCGGTAGGAGTCGGCGATCTGGACGAGGATGGAAAGCTCGACATCGTGGCGGGGGTTATGACCAACGGCATCTACGCCTGGTCGGGCGCCGGGAGCCATGCGCTTCTGCCTGGCTTCCCCGTGAGCACGACGGGGAGCCCCAATGGCGGTATTACGATCGTCGACATGGATGCGGACTTCGAGCTGGAGATAGTCGCAGGGACGAACAGCGGCTGGCTCTATGCGATCAACCCCGACGGGAGCATCTGCACGGGCTTCCCCGTCGACACCGGTTCGAATACGATGTGTCAGGTGGCGGCTGGTGACATCGACGGGGACGGGGCTCTCGAACTCGTCGGGGCGGACAACGCTGAAGCGCAGGCCTGGTGCTACGACATGGGCTCCGGGTCGTACCCTTGCGAGATGCCGTGGCGCCAGTTCCAGCACGACTCGTGGCACAGCGGGTGCTTCGAGGCCGACAACACGATCCCCGAGGCTCCGACCGACCTGGCGGCCTCGGTGACGTACAACACCTATGGCTACACAGCGAACCTGACGTGGGACCTGTCGGTGAACGACCCGTACTCGGGCTCGCCTGAGGAGCCTGCGGACGTGGTGAGCTACCAGGTATACCGCTCGTTCCCTCCCGATGGCTTCCAGATCCTTGGCCGGACGCATGCCGGGGAGGGATCGTACACGGATGTGTGTCCGCAGCCCTTCGGGCTCCTTGCGCGGTACGTCGTGACGTCGGGCGACGGGGTGAACGAGTCGGAGTACAGCAACGACGTCAGGTTCAGGACGGTGCGCGGGATGAACCTTGCCCTGGGTTGCGCGGTACGCGAGGAGCGTGAGCAGGGCCGCACAGCAGTCAGCGAAGCGCCCGTCGGCTCCGATGCGACCTCTTCGCGCATGCCTGAAGCCGCCGTGTCGGATCGTGTCGAAGCATCATCCGGAGCCTGGCTGCTGACCGACGGGGAGACATCCGAGGAGTACGTCCCCGATGCCGGCGTGACTGCCGTGGTGATCGACCTCGGGCGTTCCTGCGGGATAGACGGCGTATCGGTGGAGTGGAATGGTTCGTCGGCGGCAGTCGGGTCCTCATCCTCTACGATAGAGATATCCCGCGACGGAAGCGCCTGGGCGTCCATCGCCGACGGCGCTGCCATGACGAGCCTGACCGGGCGGTACGTGAGGCTGAGCCCTGCGCCTTCGGCGACCGAGATCTTCATCTGGGGCGATGCTTCGGAGGAGAGCTCCTCTTCAGCGATAGGCATCGAGCGGACGGACACGGGCTGGCGCCTCGCGGTGCCTTTGTCCGACGGAGCCACCGGAGAAGCGCGTGCGCTGACTGTCTACGACGTTGCCGGCAGGGCGGTGATGAGCTGGCAGATCTCTCCTGGTGAAGAGGTGTTCTGGGACGGCGGAGCCTCCACCGGCGACCGCGTGCCGCCGGGGTGCTACTTCGTGCGGTACGGCGAGGGTTCCGGGGCTGCCACGCAGAGGCTGGTGATACTGGGCGACTAGGCCGGCAAGACTCAGGAGCGGAAGAGAGGGGCGGGGAAACCCGCCCCTCTTCCTGCAAGGTGAAGCTGCGCATGGGTCTGCCGGGCCATCAGTGCCTGGTCATCGATATCCAAGTGGTGTCAGGCTACTCATGAAACGCCGCATAGATCAGGGTTACTGCGCGATCCGCCCGTATTCTCCACCAGTTCAGCAAATCGGAGATGTCGATTTGAAGAGCGTTTGCGAACAGCACTTTTCTTAACGGAATAACCTGTAAAGTGACTATAGTTGTAAAGAAAAGGGAAGCATGGCCTTGCAAGGGCGGTTACGAGAGTAGTCTGACCCCGATCTGGCGGTTGAAGACGCGGGAGCGGCGGTGGAGGCGGCGCTCATAGAGCTTCCACATCGACTGGATCAGCGTGTTGTCCTCCAGCTCGTGGTTGCTCTCGGCGAACTTCATCCCCCTGGCGAGGGCGGTCCTGCCCATGTCCATCGTGAGCATGGCGTCGATTCCCTTGTTCCTGTAGTCCGGCAGTATGCCGGCCAGGTAGAAGTCGAGCACGTCGCTCTTCTTCAGGGCTCGCAGGATGTGCACGAACCCGAACGGGAGCAGCCTGCCGCGGGCCTTCTGGAACGCCCGCGAGAGGTTGGGCATGGCGATGATGAATCCCACGAGCTTCCCGCCGTCGGCGGCCAGCTTGATGAAGGAGGGGTCCACCTGGCCGAGATAGCTCTCGATGTAGAAGTCGATCTGGGCGTCCGACAGGAGGGTGGTGCCGTAGAGCTCCGAATAGCTGAGGTTGAGCACATCGAATATCTGCCTGCCCCATCTGCCGGCTAGGTTCTTCCTCGACTTCTCGCTGAACACGCGGATCCCCGTCCTGCGGGAGATCTGCTCCGCGAGCCTCACCATGCGCTCCGGCAGCTCGGACGGGACCGTGATCCGGTACTCGACGTAGTCGACCTCCTTGGCGTAGCCGAGCCCCTCGAGGAAGTCGCGATACCAGGGCGGATTGTAGCTTCCCGCGATCGTGGGAAGCTCTTCGAAGCCATCGACGAGGACTCCGGTGGGGTCGTTGTCCGTGAAGCCCAGCGGGCCGCTGATCTCGGTCATGCCCTGAGAGGCCACCCACTCCTCGGCTGCCGAGATGAGGAGGCGCGCCGTAGCCGGGTCCTTCTCGCACTCGAACCAGCCGAACCGCCCGCACTTCCTGTCCCACTTCCCGACATATGCGTCCGAGACGATGGCTGCCACGCGGCCAACCGTGCGGCCGTCCCTGACGGCGCGGAAGAGCTGGGCCCGCGCGGTCTCGTAGGCGGGATTGCGCCGGGGGTCGAACTGGGCCTTCTCGTGCGAGACGAGCTGGGGTATCCAGAGGGGGTCGCCCCGGTAGAGGTCGAAGGGCAGCCTGACGAATTCGGAGATGTCCCTCGCGGAACGCACCGGCTCGATGGTTGTTGAGTGCGCCAATTCCAACTCCGGGTTTTGGGGATGTTTTACTCTGTAAGCCCGACGGTGCGCTGCCGGTTCCCGGCCTCCTCAGGACCCCCTGACGGATTCTACGGCCTTCGCCAGCCCGCCATCGTCTCCGCCCCGCGACGGGGCGACCGTGAGCGAAGTGAGCGCGGCGTCGGCCTTGCGGAGCCTGTCGACGAGGAGGATGGCTATGGCGAGCAGGAGCCGCGACCCGAGGGCGGGAGCCTCGAGGAGCGTCCTGACGAAGTCCTCCTTGTTGAGGCGGTACACCACCCCCGGCTCCCTGGCGGTCACTGTCGCCGACCTGGGGCTCTCGTCGAGGAACGACATCTCGCCGATCAGCCCTCCGGCCCTGATCGACGAGAGGTAGACCTTCTGCGAGGGCCGCTCGTCGGTGACGACGAACTCGCCTTCGGCGACGATGTACATCGAAGTGGACTGCTCTCCCTTGCGGAAGAGCACGTCGTTCTTGGCGATCTCGACCCTGGAGCACCTGGCGAGGATCGCTTCCTCCTCCTGCTCCGTGAGCGTCTTGAAGTATCTCCTGTCCTGAGCAGCCACGGTCACCGCCTTTCCCGGCCGTCGACGGAGGATTCTGCCGCCCTCCTGCCGGAGATGGCCTTGTAGGCCTCGAACCAGACTATCCCGAGAATGCCGGCCGCCAGGCACAGAACGACGTCTACCGCATGGAGCCTGTCGAAGTGGAACAGGCGGCCCAGGAATGGAATGTAGATCACCATCGCCAGAAAAGCCATAGCCCCCGACGAAACCATCCACATGGCCCTGTTGGGGGTCCTGATGATCTCGGGCAGGCTCCGGCGCCACGACCGGTTCGTCGCGATGAGCATGATGTTGGCCACCACAAGGGTGGAGAAGGCGAGGGCCCTCGAGTCGTTCTCGGAATGCCCCGAGCCGGTGGCCCACAGGAACACGGCCGTCGTCACCGCGAGCACGGACAGGCCCTGCAGCAGGCTCACGACCAGGGCCTTCCTGCCGAAGAGCCTCCTCCTGCGCGAGTCGGGCGGGCGCCTCATGGCGTCCCTCTCCTCGCACTCGGCCTCGAAGACTATGGAGCATGCCGGGTCGATGATCATCTCGAGGAATGCGACGTGCACGGGCATGAGGATCATCGGCCAGCCCATCAGCACAGGCAGCAGCGAGAGGCCGGCCACGGGGACGTGCACCGCGACTATGTATGCGAAGGCCTTGGATATGTTGTCGCGGATCCTCCTGCCCTCGCGCACCCCCCTGACTATGGAGCGGAAGTTGTCGTCGAGAAGGACGAGGCCTGCGGCCTCCCTCGCCACGTCGGTGCCCCGCGCCCCCATCGCAACCCCGATGTCCGCCGCCTTCAGAGCCGGGGCGTCGTTCACGCCGTCTCCGGTCATCGCGACGGTCTCGCCTGCGCGCCTTAGCGCCTCGACCACCCGGAGCTTCTGCCTGGGCACCGCCCGGGCGAAGACCGACACCTCCGGAAGCCTCCTCATCAGCTCGTCGTCGCTCATCCTGTCCAGTTCGCCGCCCGTGATGAGCCCGCCCTCGCCGAGGCCGGTGTCGCATGCGACCTCGAGGGCCGTCGCCGGATAGTCGCCGGTGATCATCATCACGTTGATCCCGGCGCCCCTGCATTCGGCCACCGAGTCGGCCACGCAGGGCCTCACCGGGTCTCTCAGCCCTATCAGCCCGAGGAACTCGAACTCGAGATCGTGCTGGCCCTCCGGAAGGCTTCCGTCGAAGGCCGCCGCGGCCACGCCCAGCACCTTCAGACCGCCGGCAGCCATGGCCTGGACCCTCGCCTCGATGTCGGCAAACCTCTGCGGAGGTTCGTGGCACAGGTCGGCGATGGCCTCCGGCGCGCCCTTCGAGGCGATGAGGTATTCGGAGCCGTCCGGCGACCTCCATACGTGCGAGAGGGCCATCAGTTCGGAGCTCAGCGGGTATTCCCTGACGAGGATCCAGTCGTCGTGGAGATGGGCGGTGCCCGAGAGCAGGGAGGTCCCCGCCTCCCTCACGGCGCGGTCCACCGGGTCGATCGGGTTGCCCTTGCTGGCCAGCAC
>JAKLEF010000050.1 GCA_022703195.1 Candidatus Fermentibacterota bacterium
AAGAGGCGCGGACAGCAGCACCCCGGCCGGCAGGCCCTCCCCGTCGATGGAGAAGAGCCCGTCGCCCGAAACCGTTTCGATCAGGAGCCTCCCCGACGTGTCGAAGACGCAGAGCCGCACCGGCCCCTCCGATCCATCGAGCCTGACTTCGAGAGAAGAGGAGAACGGATCGGGCCAGGCCGACAGGGTCGCAAACCCGGGTACGCCTTCCTCCCAGACGCCGATCCCGGTCTCCGAATACTGGGGATAGCACGGAGGAGCCATGTCGGCCAGCCGCCAGTCGTATTCGACCGAGACGTTCCATCCAGCCACGACGGTCGATGTGATGCCTACGCTTTCGAGCTGCATCGATCCCGCGATGACGAGGTCGGCCGGAGGATCCGGGTAGTAGGGGTGCTGAGCGCACAGCTCCCCGCCGAGGCAGATGACGCTCGCGTCGAACTCGAAGTCGTCCTCCGTCTCGATCCGCCAGACCGGGTCGGTCCAGTCGGAAGAGCCGACGAGATCGGGATCGAGGGCGATCACGAAGTCGCCCTGCAGCGACATGAGCCCGAGCATTCCCCCTTCTTCACCCTGTGCCGCCAGGAGGGGGCCCATCGTGAGGATGCTGCCGTACATGCCGATGGAGAGGTGCACCACAAGGCTGTCGCCGGGGCAAGACTTGACATAGACCCTGTCCGTTCCGGCATTCTCGATCCAGATCACGGGCTCTGCGAGGCCGGCCAGATCGAATCCCTGGACGGGGCTTACATTGGATGTCTTCAGGTAGACGGAGTCTGCGCCCACGAGGATCCTTGCGGCGTTCGGCACAGCTGACGAAGTGAGGTAGATGCCGCCGGCAATAGCCGCTGAGCGCATCTCCTGCCAGTTCACGCCGCTGGATCCGAAATACAGCGGCTCCGCGTCGAGCACGAACCACGGCGCCCCCTGGGACATCTGCTCGTAGGGCTCGATCCAGAGATCACCGCATTGCGGCGAAGTCTGGGGGTTCGTTCCCCCTCCCTTGCTGCAGTAGTAGAAGGGGGATGCGAGAGTGAGAGAGTAGAACCACGGGTCTCCGTCGCGACCCGGGCTGTCGCTCCAGATCGAAACAGGGCAGTTCGCCCTGAAGGGCCCGTCGGAGACGAAGCCGTCGTAATAGTAGCCGTCAGCGGGAAGCGAGTCGAAGAACCATGCGAAGTCCGAGAAACGCCCCGTCCCGGCCCCGGCGACGGACAGGACGAGCGTCACAAGCGCTCCAGCCTTGATCATGCAACCCCCTCCGAAGCCAGCCCGATTGATACTAGCACCCAGGCCCTCCTGTGTAAACATGGCTTCCGGATCGAGGAACCTGCCGTCTTGCGAAGGGATTCAGCCGCCTGTATCGTATACGAGGGCATCAAGGGCAGGGTTTTGCAGGAGGGGGCGGCATGAGACTCCTGGTTTTCGGCATCGTATCCCTGGCTGCGGTATCCGCCGGGACGGCATCGGCCTCGGGCGAGATCCCGATCACCATCCTCAATACCTGGCAGGCGCCGTACGCGCAGCAGATCCTCGGCATGTCGGTGCAGGGCGACATCTACGTGTTCAGGAGCAACCTGGACGGAAAGATCATCAGGTTCGACCCCGACGACGGGTCGTACATAGGCGAGCTCGCCATCCCGACGGCATACAGGTCGGGCGTGGGCCTGGCCCTTCTGGGCGACGGGTTCTACATCGACTGCGACACGTCTCCCTACATCTACCGCAACCCGGGTGCGGGAGCGTGGGATTCGTTCCCGAACCCCGCGGCGCTGGGCGGGCGCGGGATGTCCAACGATCCCGGCAACTGGACGACCATCGTGGAAGGCTACTCCTGGGCAGCAGACAGAGGATCGTTCTCGTTCGACAGCGACGGATCGGGTTCCGAGTACAGCTCCCTCGAGGGGATCTGGGGCACGATCAGCGGTATCGCCGCCCACTGGGTCGCCACGGACGGCGGCCACGACCAGCCGTTCGCGATGGTCGTGACCTCTTCGGATCAGCACGAGTTCTTCTTCTACTGGCGCAGCGGCTCGACCTACTATCTCTACGGGCAGGAACCGTGCCCCGTGGAGGTGCAGCAGTCGCTGGGGCTGGCATTCGCGCCCGAGAGGAACACCTTCTTCTGGAGCTACACCGGGATGAACGGCCAGTATTACGTGAGCGAGCTGTTCATGCCGATCCTGGGTGACCTGGAGAGCACCACCTGGGGGGCTATAAAGAGCGGGTTCGACGACTAGTCCCCGGGGCCGGACAGCCAGCCCGGCATCAGACCCAGGAAGAACCGGCTGATCGTCACGGGTGCATCCCCCGAGGGAGAGACGATTATCGTGCTGATCCTCTCCACGAGCGGGTCCGGGATGGGGAAGACGGCAAGGGTATCGCCCTGCCAGTCGCCGTATAGGATGTAGGGTTCCCAGGTCATCCACATGGAGCGGATCTCCTCGTCCGTCAGGCGGTCGCCGGCCCAGCGCGAGACGGTCTCGATCGCGTCTCCGCTCATCCGGCCGTCGGTGGGCACCGGGATCGCCTCATCGGCGGCAAGCACTCCGTCGGTCCCGGCATGCGACAGCACGACAGTCCCGTGTTCATCCCTGACGAACAGGAGCATCTCTCCCGCCAGCTCCTCCCGGGGCGTGCCCTCGGGGCGCAGGGATTCCAGCGGAACCGGGAATCCCTGTCCCGAGAGGTCGACCTCGTAGTAGAGGAAGCTGTCCGAGAAGGAGTCCCTGGCGCGGAGCACAGTGGAGGACCCGGGGAGCCTCCAGCCTTCCATCGCCCACTGGAATTCCAGGGAGGAGGCCCGGTTGCGGTCGACCGGCAGGTCGTCCGCGGACGACGGGGAGACGGACAGGCCCTCCCATCTCGCCATCGAGCCCAGCCCGGCGCCGTCAAGGCCCAGCATCGGCCCGCCGGTGACGTCGGGTTCGGGATAGATGCTGGTGATCCGGCCGGTCGAGCAGACCGTCACGTCGCCGGTGAAGGGTGCGCCGTGGAACATGATCACGGGGGCGTCGACGCACACCGAACCGTACTGCGACCAGCCCGGCGATGACGTGGCGAGCACGGTTCCTCCGTCATACCTGACCACGCCCCACTCGTGGACTATGACTGATTCCACGGCCGCGGCGCCTTCGGCGATCGAGACGGCGGCCGACAGGACGAGACAGCTCAGCATCGAGGCACCTCCGAAGTATGTCCTGACGCTTCTACAGGGAATCTCCGGCCCGCATTCCACCGGACCGTAGCGCCTGCTGGGAGTGCGTCGTGTCATGCCCGGGAAGACCTCGAGGAGCGTGCAGCCAGCCCCTCGAGGCCGACAGGCCGGAATCCCCCTCGCCACCCGCAGATTACAGAAACTCCCGCTTCAGGTCCGGCCATGTTACCGATTCGAGGGCATTCTTGAAATCGGACTGGTCCGTCCATTGCCAGATCCTGTAGAAACCGGTGGAATCGGGCCTGCAGACGAACACCACCGTCCCCTGGGCGTGGTATCCCATACCGGGACCGGTGTAGACGTTCAGATCGAATGTCCTGGGCAGCTCACGGATGGTAGTATCGCCGACGGCACCCGACCAGGGCAGGTCGGTATCACCTGCGAATGTCAGCTCGATGTGATCGACATGATCGACGCAGAGGAGAGAATCGTGGCAGAGCTCCTCGTACCAGAGGCCCCAGTGAAGCCACTCTGAGATCTCGAAGTCGTAGCAATGGTACTCGAAATCGCCGTCGAGGCAGTCGCGGAAGAGATCGACGTCCATCTCCTCATATGCCGTCCTCAGGCGCTCGACCGCCATCCAGGCGCTGTCGGGAGCGATCCCGCCGGGACCTGACGGATCGTCACCACAGGATGGCACGATGAGGCAGGAAACCAGAACCGGCGCACACAGGCACCATCTCGATACGGACATGACCGCCCCCCTCCAGGGTCAATTGGCCGGGCCGTCGCATCCGTTCCGCGGATTCGCGGATGGCCGTGCAGGGCCCGGGCCGAAGGAACCGGAGAGGGTATCGAGTGTCGTGCGCCGCCTCCTGTGAAAGGAATACAGCGACATCGATACATATGCCCGTACTAGGACGCAAGGCGCGGGGCTTGCGCGGAAGCCGCCGGATCGTAGAATGAGGGGTCCGAAATGGTCCAACCCGGAGGGGGAGCTGCCGTGAACAAGCTCGTGCACATGGACATCCAGTCCACTGACCTCGAGAAGTCCAAGGCCTTCTACTCCGCTCTCTTCGGATGGCGGATGCAGCAGTGGTCGCCCGACTACGCTCTGTTCGAGTATCCCGACGGTTCCGGCGGCGGCGGCTTCTCCCTGGTCGGGCGGATGCCGGACCCCTGCGTCGAGATCTACTTCGAGGTGGAGGACATAGAGGCGGCCCTGGCGCAGGTCGTCTCCCTCGGCGGCGTGATCGCGACCCGGAAGACCGGGATCGGCGGAGGGATGGGTTTCCTGGCCCGCTTCCGGGATTGCTGCGGCTGCCTGATCGGCATCTGGTCCAAATCGTAGAACAGGTCAACTGGTTGATCCACATTGAATTGCCAGCCAATCTGAACAATCTGAAACCAGGAATCGGCCGGGGGGATGGATGGACGCAGCGCTGTTCGTGCTAGGGTTGCTGCTCCTGTGGGCGAGCAGCGAGGTGATCATCCGCAACATCACGCCCCTCGCGCGGTTCCTCGGGGTCAAGGAACTGGTCGTGACCGTCCTCGGGGTCAGCGTGCTGTCGAGCCTCCCCGAGCTGACCGTCTCGGCCTTCGCGATCGCCCGCGGCGCCTCAGACATCTCCGTGGGCAACGTCATTGGTTCGAACTTCGTGACGCTCACCTTCGTGACGGCGGTCTGCGCCCTCTTCCATCCCATCGACATCCACAGGGAGGTTCAGGAGAGGGAGTCGAGCTGGATGATCCTCTCCTCCGCCCTCGTCCTGATCCTGTCGATGGACGGCCTCCTGAGCCGCTCGGACGGGTGCATCCTGATCCTTCTGTACGTTCCCTACATCATCAGCGTCCTCCGGACCGCGCGTGAAGGAGCCGAACCGAGGGTCACGGGCATCTCCAGGTTCAGGGCGGTCCATCTCCCGCTAGTGCTCATCCTCGTCGGAATAGCCGGCGTGATCGGAAGCTCGAAGCTGGCACTCGACTCCGGGTCGCGGCTCGCGGAGGCGGCGGGGATATCCGCCCTTGCGATGGGCGTCGTGCTGTTCGCCTTCGGCACGAGCCTCCCGGAGCTGGCCATAAGCCTGTCCGCAACGCTCAAGCGCAAGGCCGACGTGACGATAGGCGAGGTCTATGCCTCCAACATCTTCACGCAGATGGTGGTGCTCGGCATATGCTGCCTCATCTCGCCTATCGCGGTCGCGTCTTCGATGCTGTCCTTCGCCATGCCCTTCCTCGTTCTGGCCACCGTGGTGATCCAGCTCTTCGTCACCAGCAACCTCCGGATAACCCGTCTGGAGGCTGCGGGACTCCTGCTGTTCTACGGAGTGTTCGCGGCCTCGCAGTTCTTCGACCTGCCCGGCCTGGATTCGGTGCTGGGGTTCTAGGAGCCGCAGATGCGTGGCGGGAGCCGTCCGCCGTCCCATGGCGCCATGCCTGCCGGCATCTTTCGCGAATGTGGCCATCCATCGGGATAGATGTATTGTTGCTCCGAACAGCGGGCACCGGTTCAGGTTTCACGGGAGGTCTGGAATGAGAATCGTCTTCGTGTCGCTGCTGGTTTTGTTTGCCTCGGTCGCATCCGCCGCCGACAGATGCGTGCTCCTCGAGGAGTTCACCTGGGATGGTTGAGGCACCTGCCCCGGCAGTGCGGTCACTGTCGAGCAGTTCCTGGCAGGGCATCCCGGTGATGCATCCCTCTTCGTGGTCCACTACGGAAGCGCCACCGACCCGTTTTATGCCTCCAGCCCGGCCGACAACCAGGCCCGGTTGTCCTACTACGGCATCTCCGCCTTCCCTACGGTGATGATGGACGGCCTGTACGACTGCTGGCCCCTCTCGACCATGGACGGCTACTTCACCACCAGGATGGCCGTCCCGTGCTACCTTGCGATAGATGTTTCGGCCGATTCCGGTTCGACCTCCGAGAGCGGCACCCTTACGATCGGCCTGGCGACGGACATCGGCCTCGACACCGATGCGGTATTGAACGCGATGCTCACCGAGTCTGGCATACCGGGCACCGGCACCTACGCCGCCCAGGGGATCGACTACAACTTCGGCCTGCGTGCGAACCTCTGCTCGACAACCGGGATGCCGGTCTCGTTCGGCACGGCTCCGGAATCCCAGGAAATCCAGATCATCTACGAGATCCCGCCGGAATGGGACTGGGACCAGCTCTATCTGACCACGTTCGTCCAGAGCCCCGTGGATGACGAGGTCCTTAACTCTCACATGGTGAAGATGAGCGATCTGTTCGGCACCGGTATCGGCGGAGGCGGAACCGGCATGCCGGTCGTGCTCGCCGCCGGCCCGAACCCCTCGACGGGAACAGTCGAGTACCGCGTCGAAGGGCTGCAGGAGCCCGCGACGGTTTCCATCTTCTCGATCGACGGCCGGCTGGTGGGGGAGTCGACCCTCTCCGAAGGCGTCTTCGTGATCGGGACACCGGGGGTCTACATCCTGAGGATGGAGGCCCGGACAGGAGAGACGGCGTCGGCCCAGGTGGTCGTGATCCGCTAGGCCGCAGGAGGGACTTTTCGATTCCCCGCCCGCCCGGACGAACGCCCGGGCGGCGGGACGGAGAGGCGGGGAGCATGACGAGGAGCGAAGCGCTTGAATTCATACGGAGGAATCCGACCAGCTTCATGGCCACGATCGAGAACGGCGAGCCCAGGGTCCGTGCGATGGAGACCCCGGTCATAGACGACAACGGGCTGACCTTCTGCACCGGATCGAACAAGCAGGTATGCCTCCAGCTCACCGCGAACCCCGCGACCGAACTCTGCTACTGGGGTATGGAGGAAGGCATGCAGATCAGATTGCGCGGCCGCATGCAGAAGCTCGACGACGAGCCTCTGAAGCGTAGCATCGTCGAAGGGCCGTTCGCCTTCCTGAAGCCCGTCGTCGAGAAGTACGGCTGGGATGCCCTTTCCATTTTCCGGCTCCCGGGTGCGAAGGGCTTCATCTGGCACATGAAGGACGGGAGCGTGGAGGAGTTCGACTTCTGATCCCCCGTTTGAACATGATATAGTTCAGCCGACGGATCGGCGCGCTTCGGGCGGAGAGCCGCGGAATGCGCGTTGTGGAGTCGTGGTGGGATTTTCGGAACCAATGGAGGATGAGCCATGAAGGCTTCACTGATCTTCCTGCTGCCTCCCCTCGCCTGTTTCGCTTCACAACTGCACGTTCCGGAGGGATATGCGACCATCCAGGGCGCCATCGACGCCGCCTCTCCGGGGGATTCGGTGATGATCGCCCCCGGAGCGTACACAGCAAGCGACACCCTTTCGGGCAAGAGCCTCCATTTCATCGGCGAGGAAGGCTGTCTGTCGACTTCGATCCAGTCCGAGGGGGACACCGGGCCGGCACTCTATGTCTGTTCGCCCGGCCAGACCGTCTATCTCGAAGGGCTCACGTTCACGGCCAACTGGAGCCTCTGCGCTCTCTCGACAACCATGTCGATCGTGGAATGCTCCTTCTCCGACCGGGCCGTGTACTCGAGCCCCACCACGGACTTCCACTCATGCCCCTCGGTCACGATCAGCGGCTGCCTCTTCGAGGACAACGAGATCGCCGATGCCAACAATACAGGAGGCGCCGCCTTCCGCGCAGAGGACTGCATCTCGGTGGATGTGGAGAACTGCTTCTTCAGGCACAACTGGATCGATGACCGCAAGAACGGGCTTGCCATCACGTATGGAGGCGCGGTGTTCGCGTCCGCATCCGGTCTGGAAGTCACGAACTGCTGCTTCTGGCAGAACAAGGCCTACAACGGCCGCGGTAGCGCGGTCTATGTGGCCGGGAGCGTGGCCGGATTCGCCAACTGCACTTTCTCGAGCCAGCTCACCGGCAACGGGCAGAGCATCTACTGCGACGACTCCGAGGTCGAGGTCCGCAACTGCATCCTGTGGGAGACGGCCACCAGCCTGGTCAACGGAGGAAGCGTCCCGGTGACGATCCTGTACAGCGACATCCAGCCCGGCGGCACTTCCGGCCCGGTATACATGGGCGCGGGGAACATCGAATCGGATCCGTTGTTCT
The DNA here is from genome assembly GCA_022703195.1 of Candidatus Fermentibacterota bacterium. Taxonomy (GTDB): domain Bacteria; phylum Fermentibacterota; class Fermentibacteria; order Fermentibacterales; family Fermentibacteraceae; genus Fermentibacter. Next base: position 8,201 of record JAKLEF010000050.1, read on the forward strand.
GGGCCAGTTCGTACTGCCCCTACCATCTCGCAACCGGTTCTCCCTGCATCGACGCAGGCGATCCCGCGGCAGCCTACTACGACCCCGAGGATCCGGCGAATCCGGGATCTGCTCTCTGGCCGGCCATGGGGACGGTCAGAAACGACATGGGTGCATTCGGAGGCACGGGGGCCTTCTACTGGCACGACTTCACGACGGGTATACCCGGGGGAGACCCCGATCTGGCCACGATCGGCGTCGAATGCAATCCATCCTTCGGTCGGGTGCACCTGTCGGTAGGAACTGCCGTCGAGTCGCCCGCATCGATCGACTTCTTCGACATGTCTGGGCGCATCGTGGCGTCGGTCGACCTTGGGGATCTGGATGCCGGAACGCACATGGTCACCTGGACGGGGACTCTCTCCGACGGCTCGCAGGCTGCGGCAGGCGTCTACTTCGCCCGACTGAGGACCGCTTCGGGAGGCTCGCAGTCCGTCAGGCTCGTCTACATGCGCTAGACGAGGGTCCCGGGGGCATGCGCGTCACGGATCGGCGCAGGGCGCCAGCAGGCAGGAGTAGATCTCCCAGGCGGCATCGGATGTGTCGGGTACTACGCTCTCCATGACCGCACGGCCCTCGGCGTAGAGCATCAGGCGGCAGTCGCCCATCTCGGCGAGGAGCCTGGTGTCGGCATCGAGGGCGGCCCTTCTCCCGGCCGCCTTCAGACGGTCGAGGATGGCATGCAGGTCGAGGGACACCGCCTGCCTCGGAAGGACCTGGTAGTCCCCCCTTTCTCCGTAGGAACAGAGCGTCAGGACCACGAAGGCCGTCGGCTCTCCCCCCATATCCAGAATACGGTCATTTCCGGGCATCCGACGCTATCCTCCCCAGGGCGGCAATCAGAAGATCGACGTCCGCCATGCAGCTGTAGTCGTGGAATGACGCCCTGACCCCGCCCCGGCTCCTGCCGAACAGGGTCCGCCAGAGCGTCGGGGCGCAATGGCTGCCCGATCTCGTCATCAGCCCGTACTCCTGATCCAGCCTCATCGCCAGCATGTGCGGAGACAGCCCCTCGACCGTGAACGAGAAGACGGGAAGGCGCGGCTGCGTGCCGCGGGGCCCGTGGAGCTCGAGCCCCTCGATCCCGCCGAGGCCTTCGAGGCAGCGCGCGGTGATCTCGTCCGCATGGCGCCGGCGGCGGTCATGGTCCATCCCCAGCCGGAATGCCGCGGCGGCTCCCAGCCCCAGGATGCCGGCGATGTTCTGGGTGCCCGGTTCGAGAGCCCTGTGGGGCGGCTCCTTCACTGCCTCGAATCCCCCGGGGGATGAGTCGGACGCGGAGCCTCCGCCCAGGATCGCAGGGTCGAGCGCCTCGCGCAGTTCCGGCGAGATGAACACGGCCCCGGTGCCCGTGGGGCCGAAGCACTTGTGCCCCGAGAAGGCATAGGCGTCGACGTGCAGATCGCTGGTGTCGACCTCGGAGTGCGAGAGGGCCTGCGCCCCGTCGACGACGACGAACGCCCCTCCGGAGGATGCCGATGCGGCGAGCGCGCCCAGGTCCTGGACCGAGCCCGTCACGTTCGATGCGTGCGTGAAGGCCGCCAGGAAGGCTCCATCGCAGGCCTTCCGCATCTCGTCCGGATCGAGGAAGCCGTCAGGCGACG
>JAKLEF010000051.1 GCA_022703195.1 Candidatus Fermentibacterota bacterium
GCGCCCATCCCCACGAGGGCCGAGGCGCCCATGGCCGAGAAGGCGTAGGTGCTGTTCCCGAGTATGAACGTGAGTTGCCGCGACCAGACCGCCTCGAGGGAGAGGGCCAGCAGTCCGCTGGCGGCGTAGAGGACGAGGTGGCGGGCGCGGGGTCCGCCTCCGCCGGAGTCCCTCTCCACCACAGGCATGCGGGGGCCGGCCGACGCGGCCAGCGCAAGCCCGGAGACGAGCATCAGGCCGGAGGACGAGACGAGCGAAGCAGTGGCTCCTAGATGCTCAAGGAGGAGGAATCCGGTCAGGATGCCGCCGGCCGCGGATCCGACGGTGTTGAGGGCGTAGAGCCCGGCAATGCCGGAGACGGCCCTGCCGTCCTCGGAGAGCCTCGCCATGAGCGGGATGAGCCCGCCGCCGAGGAACGCGGGAGGGATGACGAGGGCGAAGGCCACAAGGACCCTCACCACCGGCATCGGCAGCCCGGATGCGGCCAGGGCGGGATAAGCCCCTGCCGCGGCTCCGGCCAGGAGGGCGGGCATGAGGAATGCCGGAACGCAGGAGAGCGCGAGGAGACCAAGCGCCCTCCGGGGGTTCCCGGACCCGTCCCCCGCGCGTCCGAACACGGCCCCGCCGGCGGCGAGGCCTGCCATCACCGCCGACAGAACGATCATCGAGGAGTCGGCGCTCCCGCCGGCCACGGTCAGGAGCGTCCTGTTCCAGACCACCTCGGCCGACATCAGCGCGAGACCGGTGGAGAAGGCGAAGATCCCATCCCCGGACCTGTTGACTGGTATCATCCCCCGGCGCGGTCGGGTCCCGGCCCGGCCCCGCTCTCCGCCGGAAAACTCCTGTCCCGGCTTCCTTCTCACCGTTCGCATCCCGCGGCGCGGTCGGGACCCTGCCCGGCCCCGCTCTCCGCCGGTACACCCCTGTCCAGGCCCCTCCTCACTGGTTGTAGCCCAGGGCCCGCACCGGCTCGAGCCTTGCCGCCCTCATCGCAGGGAACACCCCGGCCCCCACGCCCACCATCGCGCTGACGAGCACTGCCACTACCACGCTCCATGCCTCGAGCCCGGCGGGGATGGGGGTCAGGGCCGAGACGCCCAGCGCGAGGAGAGAGCCGGCCATGATGCCGAGGATCCCTCCGACGAGCCCTAGTATGACGGATTCCGTCAGGAACTGGACCAGGATCTGCGTGCTCTTCGCGCCGAGGGCCTTGCGGAGGCCGATCTCCCGGGTTCGCTCGGTGACGCTCACCAGCATGATGTTGGCTATGCCGATGGAGCCCACGATCAGCGCGATGGCGGAAATGGCCAGCATGGCGGCATAGATGCCCGCGGAGATGTTGGCGTAGGTCTCCAGGAGCTGGTCGGCAGTGACCAGCTCGAAATCGTTGTCCTCGTCGAGGGAGAGCCCGCGGAGGCGCCTCATGCAGGCCTCGATGCGCTCGAGCATCCTGTCCATGTCGGCCCCGGATTCGATCTCGACCGCGAGCGACAGATGTTCACGGGGATCGGCCCAGTTCCCGAAAACGGTGTACGGTATGAAGATGACATTGTCGCGGGTCTCGCCCATCACCTCGCCGAAGCTCTCCATCACGCCCAGGACGGCCATGCGCCTGCCCCCGACGTCCATGATCGACCCGGTGGGATCCGCGGAGCCGTAGATCCGCTCGGCCACGTCGGCCCCGAGCACGCAGACGTCACGGCGGGAGTCGACCTCGTATTCCGTGAAGAACCTGCCCATGACGGTGCTCTTGTGGCTGACCAGCGGATAGTCCTGGGTGGTGCCGGTCAGGGCGACGGCTATCTCCATGCCGTCCGGAGCCTTGAGCAGTATGAAGAAGTCGGTCTCCGGAACTGCGGCGGCGACCCCCTCGAGCTGCATCAGCGCTTCCACGTCCTCGAACCTGAAGTCCTGCCTGCGCCAGTACTCCCTCGAGCCGCCCATCATGACGCCCGGCGTCTTCTGGATGTAGACCGTGCTGGCCCCGAGCCCGCCCAGGGCGTCCGTGACCTGCCTGTTCAGCCCCTGAACGAGGCTGGCCACCCCTGTCACCGTCATCACCCCGATGACGATGCCCGTCGTGGTCAGTACGCTGCGCATCCTGTTGGCCCAGAGCGTTCGCAGCGCGGATGCGGCGTTCTCCATCTCGAGCTTGAGCGCGGTCTGGAAGCGGTATTTGCGCCTACTCATACCTGAGGGCCTCCACCGGATCGAGCCCGGCTGCCTTCCAGGACGGATAGATGCCGAAGACCAGACCGACTCCCGAGGAGAACGCTATGGCGAGCAGCGCGGCGAACGGGCTTGCCGACGCAGGTACGGGCGTCAGAGCGTCCGCGGCGGTGACGATCGCGAATCCCGCCAGGAGGCCGAGCACCCCGCCGATGAGGGAGATGACCACCGACTCGACGAGGAACTGACTGACGATGTCGCCCCTGGTGGCGCCGAGCGCCCGCCGTATCCCGATCTCGCGGGTGCGTTCGGTCACGCTGACGAGCATGATGTTCATGATGCCTATCCCGCCCACGAGGAGCGAGATGGCTGCGATCCCTATGGTCACTATGGCCGCGCCGCCCATTATCTGATTCATCGAATCGAGCATGGCCTGCTGGTTCGTGATGTAGAAATTGTCCTCCCCGTCCCAGGGGATGCCCCTGAGCCGCCTGAGGATCTGCCTGGCCTCCTCCTGGCTCTCCTCCTGGGAGACGTCGGCCCTGGGGAGGACCGCTATCTCGACATCACGCCCCGGGGTGGCGAAGAGGCTCACGAACGTCGAGAATGGGACGGCGGCATAGTCGTCCAGGGCGCGGCCGAAGATGCTCCCCAGGGGCTCGGCTATTCCTATCACGGTGAAGCGCTCGCCGCCTATCGAAACGTCGGAACCCACCAGGGACGAGGGCGTCCCGAGCGAGTCGGCCAGGGAGGAGCCGAGGACGCACACCCTGGCACGGTTCCCATCCTCGGCATCCGTGAAGAACCGGCCCATCGCCATGGTGGTCCCCCCGACGTCAGGCTCGGTGGGGGCGAGGCCCCTGACCCAGATCCCCTCGGCCGTCCGCCCGCCGCTGGACACGGAACGGGACGTGCCGACCCGCCAGGTCACGCCCTCGGCGGTCGTCATCATCTCCGAGAGCCGCTCGGCATCGTCCGCGGTGAGGCGCGGCCAGGTCCTCGACCGGAGCCATGACTCCATGTCGTCGAAACCGCTGTTGAAGCGGCTGATCTCGAAGACGCGGGCGCCCACGACGGTGTCGAACTGCTCGCCGACGTAGTTCGAGAGCCCCGTGACAAGGCCCACCAGCGACACGACCGACGTTACGCCTACCATGACGCCGAGCGACGTCAGGGCGCTGCGCAGCCTGTTGTTCCGCAGCGAGCCCAGAGCGCTCGCTGCCGCCTCGGGAAGCATCATGCCCGCCATGTCAGCTGCGCGTGTCACTCTCTATGAGGCCGTCCTTGATGCGCACCACCCTGCCGGCCTCCCTGGCGATCTCGGGGTCGTGCGTGACGAGGAGGATCGTGTTGCCCTCGGAATGGATGCTGTGGAACATCTCCATGATGACGCGCCCGGTCCTGCTGTCCAGGTTGCCAGTCGGCTCGTCGGCGAGGAGAAGGGCGGGGCGAGTCACGAGGGCCCGCGCTATCGCCACCCTCTGCCTCTCGCCTCCGGAGAGCTGGTTCGGCCTGTGTCCGGCCCGGGACGCTAGCCCCACCTTTTCGAGCATCGCCATGGCCCTCTCGCGCCTCTCGCGCGACTGCACCCTCGCGTACACGAGGGGCAGCTCCACGTTCTGCAGGGCCGACGAGCGGGGCAGCAGGTTGAAGGTCTGGAACACGAAGCCTATGAACCTGTTCCTGACTTCGGCCAGGTCGCCGTCGTCCATCGAGTCCACCGAGCGGTCCATGAGGCTGAAGGTCCCGGAGGAGGGCCTGTCCAGGCAGCCCACGATGTTGAGGAGGGTGCTCTTGCCCGATCCCGAGGCCCCCATGATGCACGAGAACTCCCCCGGGTCGATCCTGAGGTCGACGCCCCTGAGCGCCTCTACCTCGACCTCCCCCATACGGTAGGACTTCCTGATCCCCCTTGCATCAACGACGGCGGGGCCGGCCACCCTGGTGCTCCGTTCTGATCCTCTCCCCGTCGGCCAGGTCGCGCAGGGCCTCCACAGGCCCCGAGACGACGCTGTCGCCGGCGGATATGCCGAGGACCTCGATGTCCATCGCTCCGGAAACACCGGTGACGACGGGTACTACTTCCACCACGCCGCCCGAAACCCTCAGCACGGCGTCCATCTCGGCAGTGCTGTCGGCGGGGTCGGGCCTGGGGACCACGCACTGCACCGGGACGAAGACGCAGTCGCCGGATGTGGCGGTGATGATGTCGACGGACGCTGACATCCCGGAGCGCAGCCTGGGATCGCCGCCGTCGAGCTCGATGGTGACCTCGTACTCGGCCACCTCGCCGGCCATGACTGCGGTCTCGTTCTCGGCGGCGAGCCCGACGCTAGTGACCGTGCCCGCGAAAACGGTGTCCTGGAGCGCGTCGAGCGTGACCTCGGCGGGCATGCCCTGCCCGACGCTCACGACTTCGCTCTCCACCATCGTCACCCGGACGACGAAGCGCGACATGTCCTCGATCTTGAGCAGGACCGTCCCGGGGTTGTTCATGGTCCCGACCACGGCCATCTCGCCCACTTCGACATTGAGGGCCGTGACCACGCCGTCGATGGGCGACGAGTACGAAGTCTTCTCGAGGGTCTCCGAGGCGCTCTCGCGGGCCGCGCAGGCCTGCTGGAGCCTCGCCTGCGCGGTCTGCCTGGCCTCCAGCGCCTGCATTATCTCCTCGTCGCTGGCCAGCCCGGCTTCACCCAGCGCGAGCATCCTCTCGTACTGCCTCGAGGCCTGGTCGCGTGCTATGTCCGCCGCGTAGACCGCGGCCGAGGCATCGTTCACCGCAGTGACGGCGCTGCTCTGGTCGAGCGTCAGGAGGATCTGCCCGACTCTGACGGTGTCGCCCTCGCTCACGTAGATGCTGTCGATGATGCCCATCTGCTCGGCGCTTATCTCGACGCGAGAGACGCCCTCTAGCCAGCCGCTGCCGCTGGCCTTCTCCTCGAGGCTGCCGCTGTCCGCCACGGCGACCATCACGGGCGTGCCGCCGCCCTTCGGTCTCGCGACGATGGAGATCACTACCGCCAGCACCACAATGCCGGCGATGATCCAGATCGCTCTCCCGTGTCTCTTCCTATCGGCCATCATCACTCTCCGAGCCTCGGGCTCCTGCCGAGGAGCACCCAGTAATCGACCTCCGCGACGAGGCACGAAGTCCTCGCCGTCACGAGACCCGCCTCCGCCTGGGAAAGGGCGGCCTGCGCGTCGAGCAGGTCGGTGACAGCCATGTCGCCCAGCTCGTAGCTGAGCTGCGACAGGTCCATCCTGCGCCTGGCGTATTCTAGCGTCATCTCCGCGAGATCGAGATTGTCCGAGGAGGCCAGGAGGTTGTCGTAGGCCGCCCTGACTGATGCGGCCACATCATCCTCGGCCGACCGGACGTCCGCTTCGGAGGAGAGGCGCCCGGCGCTCGCCGACTGGATGCGGCTCTCCCTCAGCCAGCCGTCGAATATGGACCACGACAGGTTCAGGCCCACGTTCCAGGAGTCGTTCATGTGGGCGTCCCCGGGTTCGAATTCGTCGTCGCTCCAGCCCCAGGACGCGCTCGCGCCGAGGGAGGGCCAGTAGGCTCTGCGGGCCGAGCTCAGGTCGATCTCGGAGGACTCGAGGGAGAGCCTGGCGGTGTGGAGGTCGGGATTGTCGGAGTAATCGGATGGAAGGCCGAGGATGGCCTCCCGGGAGAGCGGAGTCAGCACTGCCGCCGTGTCGACCGTGAACGTGGTGTCGCCCGAGAGCCCCGACACCCTTCTCAGCTCGGTCAGGGACTGCGTCATGGACTGTTCGCTCCGGAGGAGGGCCAGCCTGTCGGAGGACTCCTGCATGCGGGCCTCCAGCAGCTCGAGTTCGCGGGCCGCACCCAGTTCGTAGAGCATCTCGATCCTGCTCAGGATCGCCCCGCTGCGCTCCAGGGCGGCGCGAGAGGACTGCACGAGCATGAGCGAACCGACCGTCTCGTAGTAGGCCGCAGCTACGGACCTCTGGAGCAGGAGCACGGCGGATTCGAGCCGGTATGCCGCCTGTTCCCTTCCCAGAGATGCGGAGTGCAGATCGAGCCAGCTCGAACCGCCCGAGCGCAGTATCTCCTGGCTGAGGGTCAGCCCGGCTGTGAAGCGGTCCGATTCCGTCTCCAGGGCACCGGCGGGCTCGATCTCGGTCGACGACCAGCTGTGCCCAGCGGATGCGCTGAAGACGAGCTGCGGCAGCAGGGCCGCCCTGGTGCCGGAATAGGCCGCACCGGCCTGTTCGACTGCCGCTTCGGCCCGGACCACGTCACCCGAGCCGTCCAGGGCCATGGACACCCAGCCGGCCAGGTCCACGGGCCTGCCGGCGAGTGCGCCGGCCGAGGCCAGCACTATCAGGATTGGGTTCATCTGTCCTCCATGACCGGCTCCCCCTTGGCGCACGGGGCGGGGGGTCCGCCGGCGCCTTCCTCCGGAGCCAGGCTGCATTCATGCCGTTCTGCGGTGATGAATACGTTTCGCTCATTCGATGAAACGCTACGCGAGATCATTGGAATTGTTCCAGCATCCTATCCCCCCAGGAAGACAGGTGACGAGAACAGGACCAGGCCGAAGAGATAGATGCCCGATGCCGTCGACAGCCCGTTGCGCGGCGGCCTGCCCGTGGCGGAGGCCATCCCCAGCCCCCATAGAATGACGGCGGCCGCGGAAGCGGGGTTACACCCTGACAGGACCAGGCCTGCGAAGACGGAAAGCCTGCCCGACGGGGCCAGGGGTCCTGCGAGGAGCGTCTCGGGCCTCGTCAGGAGGACCGCATCCGGGACGGCGTGCTCAAGGGCGTTCGTTAGCGCCCAGACGATCGTGAATCCGGCCTGGGCGAGAACCGAGGCCCTGAGATGGGCCGTGTACCGGTCACGGGCGCCCCAGGCCCTGTAGACTGCGAAGGCCGAGGATGCAGCCAGTACAGCCATGACTGCGCGCTCCAGCAGCAGCGACCCGGGCAGGAGGACCGGCACCCCTAGACGCGCCTCCTCCATGCCTGCGGCTGCAGCGCTGTCCGCCTGCGCGGGGGTCATGCCCTCCAGGATGGCCTGATGCCTCACCTCCTCGCCCAGCTCTGCGACCGCGGGGCCGAGGTCGACGTACAGGAGGGGGGAGGCGCAGGCAAGGACGGCCACGAGCAGAGACGCCGCCATCGCGAATGCGGCCGCGGCGGGATCGCCCAGGAGGCGGCCCGTCCTGCCGGGCGCGAAGAACTGGGTGAACGGGGCCAGGGCTCCGGAGGCGGCCGACCTCACGCCCCGGCCCCTCCGGCGACGAGCCTGTAGAGTTCGAGATAGGAGGGGACCCTGGCCTTCCAGGAGTTGTCGATCCTCATCGCCCTCCTCTGCAGGGCCCGCCACGCCCTGGGATCGGCGGCGGCTGCTGCTGCCCTGCCCACCGCCTCCCTGAGCGCTTCGGGCTCGGCGCTGTCGAACACGAAGCCGCAGCCGCCCCCGGAGACGTCGGGCACGGTGTCCGCCAGCCCGCCGGTCCTGCGGACGACGGGTACCGATCCGTATCTCATCGCTATCATCTGCGAGAGGCCGCAGGGTTCGAACCTGCTGGGCATGAGGAAGATGTCCGATCCGGCGTAGATGCGCCGCGACAGCGGGTCGTCGTATCCCCGCTTGAAGAAGACACGGCCGGGGAAACGCCAGGATGCCGAGGCGAGGGGCCCCTCAATCCAGGGCTCGCCCGTTCCGAGGACGGCCAGCACTAGCCTCCTGTCGGCGATGAGCCTCTCCAGGGCGGGAAGCACGAGGTCGAGCCCCTTCTGCCAGGTCAGCCGCGACACGACGCCGGCCAGCAGAGCCCCGGCGGGGATCTCGAGACCGCACTCGGAGGCGAGGGCCTGTCTGCACCCGCTGCGCCTGCGCAGGCTGTCGGAGGTGAACCACGGGCTGATCGAGGGGTCGTCCTCGGGCCCCCAGAGATCGCAGTCTATGCCGTTGAGGATCCCCCTGAGACCCCCGTCCGACATCCTCGCAAGCAGGAGCCCGTCCATGCCGGCTCCGCCCTCGCTGGTCGTCACCTCCGCGGCATAGGTCGGACTCACGGTGGTGACCGCATCGGCAAAGAGGATTCCGCCCTTCATGAAGCTGAACCCGCCGTGGTACTCGAGTCCGTCGATGCCGCGGTACTTCTCCGGGAGGCCCGTCACCGGGTACTGGTCCATGGGGAAGGTGCCCTGGAAGGCGAGATTATGGATCGTGAAGACGGTCGGGGGACCGCCCGAGAGACTGCTCATGGCCGGCAGGAGGCCGGTATGCCAGTCGTGGCAGTGTATGACGTCGAAGCCGCCCAGCCGGGAAGCGGCTTCCAGCACGGCGCCGCAGAAGAACGAGAACCTGGCGGCGTTGTCCTGATAGGGTTCCGATTCCGAGGGGCCGTAGAGCCCTGGCCTGTTGAAGAACTCGTTGCTCGCCACGAAGTAGACGGGACATCCAGTGCCGGGGATCTCGCTCCTGCCGAGGCCGAACTCCATCCCGCCGGGAGTCCTGAACGGGCCGTCGAGCCATTCGAGATCGATGCCGTCCTGCCTGTGGAGGGGCGTGACCACCGCAGCGTCGTGACCGGCGGCGCGGAGCGCGGACGGGAGAGAGGAGGCCACGCTCGCGAGGCCGCCTGTCATCGAGAACGGATGAACCTCTGAAGCTGCGTGGAGTATCCTCATCGTCCGGCACCCCTCCCGCCTCTGAAGCGCCCGGCCGCCCACACCGCCAGGGCTGCCGCGGCGGCGATCCAGACCACGGTCTCGTAACGCCTCATCAGGTTCTCCAGGGCTGTGAGGTTGTAGCCGAGCTCCATCCCTGCAACGGCCATCAGAACATACCACAAAAGGGCGCTGGCCCCCCCGAAGAGCATCGCACGGCCAGCCCCGACGCCGGAGTAGCCTGCAACCACCACCAGCAGGGACCGTATGCCGGGGAGGAACCGGCTTGCGGCGAGTATCGGCGCGGCATGCCGCTCGACGAGGCGCTCGGCCTTCCCGAGCCTGGCTTCGCCCGCCCGGGATGCGAGGAACGCCCTTATCCTGCTCCGGCCGATCCTGGTTCCCGTGAGGATCAGGAGGATCGACGCCGAGAAGCATCCTGCGAAGCCGCATGCTGCAGGCAGCGCCACCCGCCCGGCCCATCCGGCGGGACCCGCCGCCCATCCCGACAGCAGCACGAAGAGCACGTCGCCGGGAAAGGGCGGGAATAGGGTTTCGACGAATGCCGTGGCGCTCATGGCGGGATAGACCCAGGGTCCGGGCTGGTGAGCCTGGAGCCAGGCCAGCACGGCGGATATCACCCCCGCACGACCCGCCTGGAGATCTCCACGAGCGCCAGTGCCCCCAGGCCCTCGCCGCGGCCCAGGGCCCCGAGCGTGTTGGTCGTGGTCCCCTTGATCCAGACCGCGTCCGTCGGGAGCCCGAGCGCCCGGGCAAGCGCCAGCCTGAGATCCTCCCTCACCAGGGAGATCCTGGGCCTCTCGCCGATGATCGTCAGGTCGACAGACCCGACCTGCCAGCCCTCCCCGGCCGCCCTGCCGGTCACCTCGCGCAGGAGGGCCGAGCTGTCGGCCCCCTCGAAGGCGGGGTCGGAGGGGGGGAAGAGCGTGCCGATGTCGCCCAGCCTCGCCGCGGAGAGGATTGCATCCATCACGGCATGCAGCGCGGCATCGCCGT
>JAKLEF010000052.1 GCA_022703195.1 Candidatus Fermentibacterota bacterium
CTGCTCGACCTCCTGCAGAAGGCCGCGTCGAGCCCGGAATTCACGGAGAGATTCTCCGCCGTCCCCACCCGCGAGGCGCTGGCCCCCATCGCTTCCGCCTCCGACGGAGACGGCCGCCGTGCGCTGAACCTGCTCGAACTCGTCGCCGGCACGGCCGGGGAGGCCGGCTTCACGGCGGAGGACGTGGCCGGGATACTCGAGAAGGCGCTTCTCAGGTACGACAAGAGCGGCGAGGAGCATTACAACCTCATCAGCGCCCTCCACAAGTCCCTCAGGTCCGGCGACGTCGACGCAGCCCTCTACTGGCTCGCGAGGATGATAGTGTCGGGCGAGGATCCGCTCTACATCGCACGAAGGATGATCAGGTTCGCCAGCGAGGACATAGGCCTGGCCGACCCGGGGGCGCTCACGGTGGCCATGCGCGCGGCTGACTCGTACCGGTTCCTGGGCTCCCCCGAAGGGGATCTCGCCCTGGCCGAGGCGGTCTGCTACCTCGCGACCGCGCCGCGCTCGAATTCGGTCTACATGGCGTGGAAGGCCGCGGTCGACCTCGCCGGATCCTCGGGCAGCCTTCCGGTGCCCCTGGTGATAAGGAACGCCCCGACGCGCCTGATGAAGGACCTCGAATACGGCAGGGGATACCAGTACGCCCACGATGTCGGCGACGGGATCGTGACCCACGTGCACTTCCCGGAGGCCCTCGGCGAACCGGTGATCTACAGGCCCTCGGGATCCGGGCGCGAGGCTGCCATCGCCGAGCGGCTGGCGGCCTGGAGGAGGCTCCGCGAGGAGAAGCGGCGCCTGGAGGGAAGGAGCGGCGAGGGTGTTCGGGGCTGACTCGGGGCCGGCCGCAATCCTGCGCAGGGAGATGGTCGAGTGCCAGGTCGCGGCCCGCGGCGTAACCGAGCCGTCGGTGCTCGAGGCGATGTCGGAGGTCCCCAGGCATCTCTTCATCGAGGGGGCCGACCTCCGGACGGCCTACGGCGACCACCCCGTCCCGATCCGGTCGGGTCAGACCGTCTCGCAGCCCTTCGTCGTGGCCCTCATGCTCTCGATGGCCTCGCCCCTCGGCGGGAGGAAGGTGCTCGAGATAGGAACGGGCTCCGGCTACCAGACCGCCCTTCTAGCCAGGATGGGCGCCCGGGTGGTCTCCCTCGACGTGCTGCCCGGGCTTTGCATCGAGGCGCTGGCGCGCCTGAGGATGCTCGGCCTGTCAGACTCCGTCGCGGTCATAGCGGCGGACGGCTACTCCGGCTGGGTGCCGGCGGCCCCGTATGATGCGATCATCGTCTCCGCGGCCCCTCCCGCTATGCCCGCCGGGCTGCCCGGACAGCTCTCGCAGGGCGGGCGGCTCGTCATCCCAGTCGGGGGTGCATTCCAGCAGCTCGTGCTCGTGGAGAGGACGCCGGAGGGCTTCGCCGAGAGAGCGGGAGATCCCGTGAGGTTCGTGCCCCTGGTTCATCCCGGGGGGCGGTGAGGAATGGCCGGGAGCGGCGACACCGCCGCATCGCAGGCGTTCCGGAGGGTCCGGGTGACCGTGGAGGGGGAGCCCGGCGCGGCCGTCCCCTCCGCCGGCGACTTCCGCGTGGTCGTTTCAGACGTCCCCGGAGCGGGTTCCGGGGCGCACCTCAGACTCCCCGCGACAGGCGGGCTGACCCCGGGCGTGCTGTCCGTGCTCGGCGCCTTCGACAGCCCCGCGCTTGCGGCGAGGCTCCTGGCCGCGGCGTCGGCCGGGCTTCTCGCGCCAATGTTCGTCCACGTCCTCAACAACAGCCTGGTCGGGCTGATCGGCAACCTGGACCTGGCCGCGATGTACGGATGGGAGGGGGAGGACTCGGCCCGGACCTGCCGCAGTGCCGCGGAAGCGGCGGCCGATCTCTCGGGAAGGCTCGGGGAGCTTTCCTCGGTGTCCGAGGCCGTTTCGGACTCCGCCTCGGGGGCCGGCCCCTGGCTGATGGACGCATGCCGTGCCGCCTGCGGCAGATCGGTGGATGCATCGACGGAATGGCCTGCCTGGGCCGTGTCGTTCTCCCCGGCATGCCTCGGCCTGTCAGCCGCTTGCCTGCTCTCCCTCGGAGGGGCCGGGAGGTTCAGTGCTGCTCCTGCCGACCGTGGGACCGCCATCGATTTCGAATGGGAGAGGGAGGGCCCGTTCGATGTCGATCCCGCGGTGAAGTCGTTTTCCGTGCCTCTGCTGGTGGCTCTCTCGGCGCTGTCGGCATTCCCGGGCGGCGGGCGGCTCGACGTGCCGGGATGGGGCGACGAATCGGGGACCATGCGGTTCCTCAGGGAGGGTGATCTTTCTGTCTGACAAGCTTCCGGCTTCGGTCAGGGACGCAGTGCTGGGGGTCTTCGAGGACGCGCCCGGCGCGAGGCTCACGGCCGGGGAGATATCCGCGCGTTCGGGGATGGAGGGCCTGGGCGATGCGATACAGGAGATGGTCGCCCTGGGCTTCCTCTGCCGGACCGGCAAGGGCAGGTTCACGGCCTGCGGGACCATGGGGCTCCACAGGGGCAGGCTGAGGGTCAGGGCCAACGGCTCGGGCTCGGTGGCGTCCCCCGCGGGCAGGATACTGATCGACAGCGGGAGGATAGGCGGAGCCATCGACGGCGACATCGTGCTCGTCAAGCTCGTGAGGGGCGGCGGGCGCCACCTCTCCCTCCCCGAGGGATCCATCGTCTCCGTGGTCGAGCGGACCAGGAGCGGCGTGAGCGGGGTCCTGAGGAGGGCCGGGGAGGGCTGGATGCTCGACCCGGTCGATCCTTCGCTGCCCCGGGGCATCCGCATCGCCGCCGAGCGGATGGACGGGCTCAGGGAGGGCAAGGTGGTCTGGGGGACCCTGGACCCGCCGGGCAGGAAGGTCACTGCCAGGCTCTCCGGCCTGCTGGGCGACGGGCTGACGCCCTCGGTCTACATGGACGCCATCTGCCGCGATCACGGCTTCTCCGATTCGTTCCCGTCGGAAGTCCTTGCAGCGGCGTCCGGGGCTGCTCTCGGAAGGCCCTCGCCGGAGGGCAGGAGGGATCTCAGGGATCTGGCCGTGATCACGGTCGATCCGGTCGACGCAAGGGATTTCGACGACGCGGTCTCGCTTTCCAGGACGCCCGCCGGCTGGCTGCTCGGGGTGCACATTGCCGACGTAGCGGCCTACGTGCCCAGGGGCGGGCCCGTGGACCGGGAGGCCGCCTCACGGGGGACGAGCGTCTACCTGCCCGACAGGGTCGTCCCGATGCTCCCCGAGTCTCTCTCGAACGGCGCCTGCAGCCTGGGACCGGGGGAGGACAAGCTCGCCAGGACCGTGATGCTCAGCTACGACCGCTCAGGCAGGAGGATCTCCTACGAGGTCTTCCCCTCGGTGATAAGGTCGTCGGCGAGGCTCTGCTACGAGGAGGCCCTGCTCGGCATGAGGGGGGCCGGATCGGGGCACGCCGCGGCGGACGGCCTCCTCCGCGACATGGCCGAGCTCTCCTCCCTGCTCGACAGGGGGCGCGAGTCGAGAGGGGCGCTCGACCTCGGGAGCTACGAGTTCGAGGTGAGGTTCGGCCCGGACGGCTGGCCGTCTGAGTTCGTCAGGTCCTCCGACGACGAGTCGCACAGGATGATCGAGAACTTCATGGTCGAGGCCAACAGGGCCGTCGCGGAGATGTGCGGGTACGGCGGCTGGCCCGTCCTGTACCGCGTTCACGGCAAGCCCGACAGGGACTCCGCGGTGCGCCTGCGGACCGAGCTCGAGGCCCTCGGGATATCGCTTCCCAGGGGCAGGATGCCCTCCTCGCGCGACCTTTCGAAGCTCCTCGAAGGGGCCAGGTCGACCCCGGCCTTCCCGCTCGCCAGGGAGGCCGTGCTCAGATCGTTGAAGAAGGCCGTCTACAGCGCTGAGGATTCGGGCCATTTCGGGCTGGGCCTCGCGAACTACATGCATTTCACCAGCCCGATCCGGCGGTATCCCGACCTGGTGGTGCACCAGGTCCTCGGCCGCATCGAGGAGGACGGGAGGATCCCCGCCGGCGGGGACTGGGACGGGGACGCGGCCGGCATGGCGGAGGAGTGCAGCGGCACCGAACAGGCCGCTGAGGACGCCGAGAGGGAGAGCCTGGAGATGATGGCCCTCCTGTACCTTTCGAAGAGGCCCGGCGGCGAGTACCAGGGCGTCGTGAGCGGAGTGGAGGACTTCGGCGTCTTCGTCAGGCTAGCCGATCTTCCCCTGGACGGCCTCGCGCCCGCAAGGCTGCACTACGGCAGGGGATCTCTGCTCGACTCCCTCAGGCCAGGCAGCCGGGTGACGGTGGAGGTCCACTCGGTGGATCCCGGTCTCAGGCAGCTGACCCTCAGGTTGAGGAAGGCGGGGAACGATGCCGTCTGAACGTGTCTATATGGATCTGGCGTCCGACATCTCGGCATGGATGGCCGGAAGGGTGGCGGGCGCGGGCGCGAGCGGGGTCGTGCTGGGCCTGAGCGGCGGTGTCGATTCCGCAGTGTCAGCCTTCCTGGCGGCCAGGGCGCTCGGAGGGGGATCGGTGCTGGCGGTCAACATGCCCTGCGGCAGCGATCCGGTCGACGAGGCCCTTGCATCCGAGACCGCCCGGGCCGCCGGAGTGGGATACCGGGTCGTGGAACTCGATGCCGCCTACGCAGCCATGGTCTCGGCCTGCGGGCTGGAGGGAGCGCCCGGGATCGTGAAGGCCAACATCAAGCCACGGCTGAGGATGGCGGTGCTGTATGCCCTGTCCGGGGGCAGGCTGGTCACGGGCTCGGGGAACTACTCCGAACACCTCGTCGGTTACTCGACGAAGTGGGGCGACGGGGCCTGCGACATCGCCCCCCTCGCGAGGCTCTACAAGGACGAGGTCTACGGGCTCGCGAGGGTGCTGGGAGTCCCCCGCGGAGTCGTCGACCGCCCCCCGACCGCGGGGCTCTGGGCGGGGCAGACTGACGAGGGCGAGATGGGTTTCACATATCTCGACCTGAGGCGCAGATTCGAAGGGCATGCCGTCGACCCGGCGGTCGCGGCAAGGATCGACGCGCTCGGCAGGGCCGGGGCGCACAAGAGGGAGTCTATACCGTTCTTCGAAGCGAGGGAGTGGTTCGCAACACATGGCTAGACACGCGCTCTTGAGCTGCTATTCCAAGCAGGACGTCCCGGCGCTCGCCCGCGGCCTCCACGACCTGGGCTGGGTGCTCCACGCATCCGGGGGCACCGCCGGCTGCATCACGGAACTGGGCATCCCGGTGTCGCCCACGGAAGAGATCACCGGCATCTCCTCCATGCTGGGCGGGAGGGTGAAGACCCTCCATCCCGCGCTCCACGCCGGGATCCTGGCGGCCGGCGAGGACCGGGCACGCATGGAGGCCGAAGGAGGCATCGTCTTCGACCTCGTCGCGGTGGACTTCTACCCCTTCTCCTCCCGCTCCGGCACCCCCGGCGACGATCCTTCCGCAGTCGAGCTGATAGACGTCGGCGGGCCCGCCATGGCCCGGGCCGCGGCCAAGAACTACGTACACGTCATCTCCGCGGCAGGCGGGGACTGCTTCGGGGAGGTCCTCGAAGCCATCGCCGGAAAGCGCGACGATGTCGTGTTCAGGCGCGCGATGGCCTCACGCACCTTCGACGCGGCAGCCTCCTACGATCTCGCTGTCTCGCTCAAGCTGGCCGAGGGCATCGAACCGGGGCTCCGCTACGGCGAGAACCCCCATCAGGCCGCATGGGTGCATTTCGGCGCCAGGAGGGAGGGCTTCTCGGCCGCCTCGCTCCTCCACGGCGATGCGCTCAGCTACAACAACTACCTCGACGCCTCGGCCGCGTGGGACCTGGTGAGCGACCTGCCCGGGAAGGCGCTGGTCGTGGTGAAGCACGGCAACCCGTGCATCGCCGCGCGCGCCGACGACCTCGCCACCGCCTGGGAGTGGGCCTTCGCAGCGGATTCCGACTCCCCGTACGGAGGCGTGCTGGCTGTCAATTCCACCTTGGACACTGCCCTGGTGGACCGGCTGAAGGGCCTCTTCCTCGAGCTGGTGCTGGCTCCCGGATTCGAACAGGGAGCTCTGGACAGGCTCAGGACGAGGAAGAAGCTGAGGGTTCTCGGCATGCCGCCGGGTCGCGAGACCGGCCTCCAGATCAGGAGCATCTGGGGCGCCCTGCTCTTGCAGGAACCCGATCCCGGAGCGGCGGGCGACCTCTCCTCCGCAGTGCCGGCCGGCACGAGGCCGCCCTCGGCCGGCGAGGCGAAGGCGATGGACCTGGCATGGCGGATCTGCAGGACGGTGAAGAGCAATGCCATGGTGGTCTGCGGACCCGATGCCGCGCTGGGCATCGGGGCCGGCCAGATGAGCAGGATAGAGAGCCTCGACCTGGCCATCCGGAAGGCGGCTGCCGCCGGGCTCGACATCCGCGGGGCGGCTCTCGCCAGCGACGGGCTGATACCCTTCCGCGACACGGTCGACAAGGCCGCCTCCGCGGGCATAACGGCCATCGTCCAGCCCGGCGGTTCGCTCAGGGACGAGGAGGTCTTCAGGGCTGCCGAAGAGGCCGGCATCACGATGCTGCTCACCGGCCGCAGGCACTTCAGGCACTGATCCGGCCGGGCCGGAGGAGGGAGCGGTTTGCCCCCGAGATCATACGTTTATGCGGCAGCAGTTCTGGCCGTCTCCTGCTTCGGATCCTCCGGCGGCAGGACGGTGGAGGCGCTGGAGGCCGGAGAGTCGCCTTCGGCGCCGGTGTTCGGGGAAGCCGATTCCCTGATGCTCACGGGCAGGTTCGACGAGTCGCTCGAAGCTCTGGCGGGAATCCTCGGGACGATGCCCGGCGAGCGGGATGCGGCGCTGTACCGGCTGGTGGGGCTGTTCCACTCCTGCGGCCGCGAAGCCGAAGGCGTGCTGTTCCTGGACAGCCTCGAGGCAGCCTGGGGTTCCCCGCTCGGGGGATGGCAGGCCAGCCTGCTCGACCTGGCAGGGGATTCGATCGGAGCCTCCGCCCGCACTGCCGATCCATACCTCCGCACCTATCTCGGGGGCTTCATCCAGCCGCCGGGCGGCCTGGCGACTCCCTCCACCCCGGCCGAGGTCCTGGTCCGCCTGCGCCTGGCCCCTCCCGGATCCCTCACTGCCGACCAGATGAAGGCCTGCGCCGACCTGGCGGGCACCTTCCCCGACGCCGCGGAGCGGCTGGCGGAGGAGATGAGGAAGAGGCTCTCCATCCCGCAGGAGGTCTGGGACAGGGACATGGAGGTGCTGAGGGCTTCCGGCAGGGCTGAGGACGCCGATCTGCTGGCGGTCGCCAGGATGGGCGCCACGCACTGCCTCGACGAGGCGGTTGCGGCGGCCGTCCTCGGTTCCCAGCCCGGGCCTGCGGGGGAGGCCGCTCTTCTGCTGATATCGCGGGGCTCACCGGGCTGGAGGACCTCCTGGAGGGTGGCCGACGCGCTGGCCCAGTCGGGGCACACGTCCGAACTGGCCGGCCTCTTATCCTCCTCGACCGACCAGTGCTTTTCGGCCGGCGCGAGGATGGCCCTGCTGCGGGCGGCCTCGAGGCCCTCGGACCTGCTCGGCCTGTGCGATTCCACAGACGCAGCCGCGCCCGATTCCCTGAGGGCCAGGGCATCCCTCTTCCGGGCCAGGGCCCTGAGGGACCTCGACCGCGACACCGAGGCCTGGAGCGCCTATCTCGATTTCGCCGGCTCGTGGCCGGATCATCCCGCCTCGCACGAATCCGCCTTCCTCGCCGGGCGCTACTACGATGCCGAGCAGGACTGGCCGCGCGCCGCGGAGGCCTTCGAGACCGCCCTCGCCTCACCGGGGGAGGGCAGGTACGACGAGAGCTGCTACTGGAGGGGCGGTTTCGCGCGATTCGCACAGGGCGACTCGGATGCCGCCCTCTCCCTCTGGACCACCGGCTGTTCGGAGTTCGAGTCGGGCTTCTGGAGGGACGAGATGCTCTACTGGAGCGCAAGGGCGACGCCGGCCGGCTCGGCCGGGCGCACGGCGCTCCTCCGCGAGGCCGCCTCCGGGCATCCCTGGGAATACTACGGCCTTCTGGCCTCGGACATCCTCGGGGACGAACCGGACTGGCACCCTTCGTACCCCTCCCTCGACCCGCCTGCCGAAGCGCTGGCGCTCGTGAGGGCCGGATACGGCCGCCTCGCAGCCGAGGTCCTGAGATACTCGGCCATTCCCGACACCGTCTCGAGGATCGCCGGCCTGTCGATCCTCGGTGAGCACAGGAGGGCGATCGAGCTCTGCGGAGCCCTGGATTCGCGGCTCCGGTACTCCGGCTCGGGCATGCTTCCCGACTCCGTGGCGATCCTGCAGTTCCCCGCCCCGTATTCCGACCTCGTCCGCGAGGTGGCCGGCGACCTGTCGACGAGCCCGGAGCTGATAACGGCGATCATGCGCGAGGAGAGCTCCTTCGACCGCCTGGCCACATCCTCCGTCGGGGCCAGGGGGCTTATCCAGCTCATGCCCGGTACGGCGCACGACGTGGCGAGATGGTACGGGCTGCCCGAACTCGCGGGCGCCCAGCTCTACGAGCCCCGGAACTCGATCCGTTACGGCTCCATCTACATCGATAGGCAGTGGGGCGCCTTCTCCGGGGAGCTTCCCCTGATCCTCGCGGCATACAACGCCGGGCCGGGGAACGCCTCCCGGTGGAGGGAGTCCCTGCCCTACACATCCGACCACGAGTGGTTCACCGAGAGGATCACGTACCGCGAGACCCGCGAGTACGTCAAAAGGGTCACCAGGTCATGCTGGATCTATGGGAGGCTGATGGAATGATATCTGCGCTGCTGGCATGCGCCGCGCTGTCGGCCTGGACCGTCGAGCCCGCCGAACCGACCCTCCTCGTCTTCCCGCCCTACGGGCACTGCATGGGCATCTACAGGGCCGGCACCGACCAGCTCGCCATGCTGCTCGGAGGACTCGTGAGGTTCGACGATCCCCAGGGGCTGGCCTGCGTTAAACTCACGGAATGGAACAGCCCCGGCGAGGAGGATGACGACGAGCTGGCCGTCTATGGCGTGAACAGCCGGACCGGGCACGTCATCTACAACGCCAACATGTACACTCTCGGGTTGTACGGAGGGAACGGAGCCGGCAACGCCCAGCTCTCTTCCCCCCACGGGATAGCCGCGGACGCATCCGGGCTCGTGGTGGTGGCCGACACCGGCAACGGCAGGGTGGTGGTGCTGGAGCGCAGGGGGACGCGCATGCGGGCCAGGGAGTTCATCGAAGGCGGCCTCTCGGAACCCTGGGGAGTCGCCATCGGCGACAGGCATTCCATCTACGTCACCGACAGGGGCCTCGGGGCTCTCCTGATCTACGACTCCCCGTCCGATTCGACCCCTTCGTCCGTCCCCCTGGATGCTCCCACGGGCCTGGCCGTCTACGGCGAAGGCCAGTGGAACGCGCTGGACGAGGATTTCGCCGTCGCAGTGACAGCGGGCGGCACCTCCCTGTGCAGGATCGAGGACGGCGGGATCACCGCCACCGCCACGCTCGAAGACTGCGGCGGGTCAGTCTTCAACTATCCGGTCATCGACTACTACGGGAACACCTGGGTCTCAGACAGCATCTCCTGCAGGATCCACAAGTTCGATCCCGATCTCGGCTACATCGCGAGCTTCGGCTCCCCCGGAACCGGTGACAGGCAGTTCGACCACCCCACCGGCCTTGCGATGTGGAGGCGCTACGGGCAGGTGTTCGTAGCCGAGAGGGAGGGGGCCAGGTACTTCTGGGTGGGCACCGACATGGCGCCGGGCGTTCTCTCGGTGACGGGCAGGGGATGCTCCGTCTCAGGGACTCTCTTCGAGAAGTCCATGGTCCTGGCCCAGGTGACC
>JAKLEF010000053.1 GCA_022703195.1 Candidatus Fermentibacterota bacterium
ACCGCCGGCCCGGGTCGGATCGCCGGGCGCGTCCGGCTGCACTTCACGTACTCGCCGTAGATCGTCTCGCGGAAGCCGAGGGGGTGCTCGACCTCGATGAACGTGTCGCGGGCGCGGTAGTGCGGATGGTCGAGGAGATCCGACTGGAGGCCGAGACCAGGCTCGTCCAGCCGTCCGACACGGCCTGGCTCTCGGCGTTCGCCGACGTGATCCTCTACAGGGAGGCCCTCGCCTGCAGGCTGGGTGAGATCGATCCGGAAGCGGAGGACTCGATAGCCCTGGAGGCCGCGGGCTATGGCATGAGGCTCGCAGCGGACACCCTCTACGCGATGTTCGTCATCGACAGCATCGGGATCACACCCGAAATGCTCGATTCGGCGTATGCAGCAGCCCCGCCAGGGGTGCCCGAGATGAGATCGTTCGTCTGTCTCTCGTTCAGGGACACGGTAGAGGTGGACGCCTTCAGGGATGCCCTCGCCTCGGGCGGCACCGGCGGGGTGGAGGGTCTGTTCGGCGGTCTGCCCGGACTTTCGGGTCCTGTCGGAGACGAGCACCTCACCAGACCCATGTCGGCCGGGGAGGTGCCTGCGGGCCTGGGGGCCTCGCTCTTCGCCGCGACGGACACCACGACGTGGTTCGGGCCGGCGCCCTATTCCGAGCAGGAGATCTGGGTGGCGTTCAGGCTCCGCTCCGTCCTGCCCGCTAGGCAGGCCACGCTCGAAGAAGCCCTGCCCGAGCTGGAATCGCGCATCAGTGCCGCCCGGGAGCAGGCGCGCTTCGACGAGTGGATGCGCAGCCTCGAGCAGACCTACGGCCTCGAGATGAACGAGGGCGTGGTCAACAGGCTGCCGCCCGACCCGTCTCTGTGGTCGGAGCTCTAGAGCAGGGCGAACCTGCCGGACACCGAACCGCCTTCCGAGGACGACACCGCGGTGTAGACGCCCCTGGGCATCCCCGGCATGTCGATCTCGACAGGACCGCCGCCGCGCGAGACCGTGCGCGATGCTACCAGCCTGCCGGACGGATCGAAGACCCGCACCAGGGCTTCGCCCGAACCCGGCAGCAGGATCGCGATGCTCCCCCGGCAGGGATTCTCGACGAAGGACATCGACGGAACGGCGCATCCAGGATCTCCTCCGGGGACCCCGAGCATCGGGGAGGCCGGTACGAGCGTGGGATCGCCGATCAGGACCATTCCGAGATGCCATGACATCTCGTAAGGCGTGAAGCCGCCGGAGTTGATGAAGGTCCACCAGTCGCGGAACGCCTGGCCGAGGTTCCCGCCGGCACCCAGCGTCGCGTAGAAGGGTTCGAAGGAGAGCATCGAACCGGTCTTGGTGCTGCCCACGGACGCCAGCCCGTGCGTCGTTCCGAAAACGTAGATGGATCCCATGTTCCTCGGGGTGGTGAACCTGCTGTTGGAGCAGGCGAACAGGTTGTAGAACCTCGCCGGCGGATCGATGGCGGTGACCTCGTTCCAGTAAGTCTCGGGGCCCGGGTTCCACTGGTGGAGCGTCGGCCCCGAGTGGACGAACGGGCTGATCCACTCGTACATGACCGGAAGCCTGTTCTCCTCGTAGTCCGTACCGCAGGTCTGCTCCTCGTCGTTGATCAGCTCCACCACCGGGTAGAGCTGCATCATCGCGTCGCGGAACTCGCCGCCCCACACCGCCCAGTCGTTGTCGACGTAGCAGAGCGC
The DNA here is from genome assembly GCA_022703195.1 of Candidatus Fermentibacterota bacterium. Classification (GTDB taxonomy): domain Bacteria; phylum Fermentibacterota; class Fermentibacteria; order Fermentibacterales; family Fermentibacteraceae; genus Fermentibacter. The sequence goes on from JAKLEF010000053.1 coordinate 1,700, forward strand.
CTGGAACGGCAGGGGGTCGCCGACCGTCCGCCACTCGTGGTTGCGGTCGAGATAGGCCTGCAGGAGCGAGTCCTCGGCTCCGATCGTGGTCTTGGAGGTTATGATCCTGGCGCAGTAGATCTCGGGTGCCATGCCGGACGTGTCCCATGTGTCGTACTTGCCGTCCGACCCGGGGATCCCCGCGGAGGGATACCCGATCCAGAGGTCCTCCCAGAGCCCGTCGAGGTCCATGTAGAAGTAGTCGCAGGGGAAGGTCTCGCTGTCGCGGGCGAAGGCGTTGTCCAGCATCACCCAGGCGACCGGCAGATCGCCAACGAGCACTACTCCTTCGAGCCCCTCCGCATGCATGTCGAGCAGCCAGGCCCTCAGTTCCTCGGGTGTCGAGTAGGAGGCCTCGGCAACGAGGACTCCGCCCACCCAGGGCTCCATGTCGGCGACCCACCGCTCGATGGTGCCGGGCGTCAGGCTGTCGGCCAGGCCCTCCTCGATCAGCACCGCGAAGTCTGTAGCTGCGCCGGCGGGTGGACAGATAATGGTCTCGAGCGAGAAGGGGACTGTGGACGGCTCCCCGGCGGCCCACTCCTCCCAGGTCCCGGGGTCGGCCCCCGTCAGGTCCACTGTCATGGGCGGGAATGACGCGAGCGCTGCGAATGCGAGAAGAAGCATGCTCCCGGAACCTCCTGATCCCCTATACGGCGAAGAGGAACCTGCCCAGATCCAGCAGCCTGACGGCGAGATCGAGGGCCGGATAGGCCACCCTAGAGAAGACGCCCAGGTAGAGCAGCCCGAAGACTATGAACATCCCGTAGGGCTCGATGCTCAGATATCTGAGAAGAGCCCTCCCCCTGAGGAACTTCGCCACTATCCGGCTGCCGTCGAGGGGCGGCACCGGGAACAGGTTGAACACCGTGAGTATGACGTTCACGAGGGCGGTCGAAGCCAGGGCCTTCGTGACGAAGCCCGGCACTATGGAGAAGAGCAGGTGCGCCGCACCGGCGAAGACTGCGGCGAGAACGAGGTTCGTGCCCGGGCCGGCGATCGAGACCCACATCATCCCCGTCCTGGGGCGCCTGAAGTACCTTGGGTCCACCGGGACGGGCTTGGCCCAGGCCAGCAGCACCGAGCTGCCGATGACGGTCAGCAGGATCGGGAGGATGATCGTGCCGAAGATGTCTATGTGAGGCAGCGGGTTGAAGGTGAGCCTCCCCATCCGGTATGCGGTGGGGTCGCCCAGCCTGTAGGCGGTGTAGCCATGGGCTATCTCGTGACAGATCACGCTGAAGAAGACCAGGACTATTACGAGCGGCGCCGATCCGTCCATCTACCGCCTTCTCCCGAGGAGGAGCAGCCTGATGAGGTTCGCCACGGAGGCGAGGGCGGCGGCGACATAGGTCATGCCGGCGGCCCTCAGCACCTTCTTCACCCCGCCGAGTTCCTCGCTGTTCAGGCTCCCGGTGGCCTCGAGGTACGATACCGCCCTCGAGCTGGCGTTGAACTCCACGGGGAGCGTGACGATGTGGAACAGCACGGCGCCGCCGTACAGGATGGCGCCGATGGTTATGACCAGGCTGCCGAGCTCGCCCATGACCACGCCCGCGAACATCAGGGGGACGAGGAGCTGCGAACCGAGGTTCGCGACGGGCACGAGGGCGTTGCGCATGGTGATGGGCCTGTACTTGAAGGCATGCTGCACGGCGTGCCCGGCCTCGTGCGCTGCCACTCCCAGGGCGGCGACGGAGGCGCTGCCGTAGACGGGGTCGGACAGCCTCAGGACGTTGCCGCGGGGGTCGAAGTGGTCCGTCAGGTTGCCGGCCACCCGCTCGACGGCCACGTTCGTGAGGCCGTAGTTGTCGAGGATCCTGCGGGCCATCTGCTCGCCGGTCATGCCGAGCCTCGTGCCCGCCTTGCTGTAGCGCGAAAAGGTTCTCTGGACCGCCCCACCCGCGATTAGCCCGAGGATCATCGCCCCGATGACGAGCAGGAACCCCGGGTCTATCTGGCCAAAGCTCAACGGCATGACTGCCTCCCTTCGCTTCCTATCGGACCTTGTCGCCGGGACGGGCCGAAGGGTCGGGGCCCAGGACGAACACCCCCGACCCGCCGTCGGATGCGAGTATCATCCCGTCGCTCTGAACCCCCCTTATCCGGGCCGGTTCCAGGTTCGACACGACCACAACCAGCCTTCCCGCAAGGGCATCCGGCTCGTACCACTGCCTGAGCCCGGCCACGATGGACCTGGGTTCCGGCTCACCGAGGTCGACCTTCATCGCGAGCAGCTTGTCGGCCTTCGGCACGGGCTCGGCGGAGATGATCCTCCCTACGCGCAGATCGAGCTTCCTGAACTCGTCGAAGGATACCCTCGCCGGAGCCTCCGGTTCGGCGGCGGGAGCCTTCGTGTCATTCTCCCCCTTCACTCCCGGCGCGACGGACGCGGAGGGCTTCCCGGGCGCGGCGGAGCCGTCGAATCCCTCTTCGAGCTTCTCGAAGAGGATCACGGGCTGTCCCAGCCTGGTTCCTTCGACGAGGGACGGCCTGCCGATGGCGTCCCAGCGGTTCTCCCTGCCGCCTCCCAGCATCAGGGCGATCTTCTCGCACGAGAACGGCAGGAAAGGCGAGAAGACGAGCCTGAGCCAGTCGATGAATTCCAGCGAATGGCGGATCGTCCGGGCGCATTCCTCGCGCGAGGCACGGGCGGTCCTCCAGGGTTCCGAGGAATCGAAGTACCTGTTGCCCTCGCGGGCCAGGGCCATCGCCTCGGCGCAGGCCGCCTTGAACCTGAAGGTGGAGAGGAGGCCGCGGATGGAGGCCCCGGCCTGCAGGGCCATGTCGGCGAGCGCCTTCTCCCTCTCCCCGGGCCCGCCGCAGGCTGGCACGAGCCCGCCGAACTCGCGGAACGCGAAGCTCACGGTGCGGTTGACGAAGTTGCCCAGCACGTCGGCCAGTTCGTTGTTCCTCACCCTGAACTCGGCCCAGGTGAAGTCGGCGTCCCTGCCCTCGGGGGCGTTGATCGAGAGCGTGTATCTCATGGGATCGGGCTGGAACCTCTCGAGATACTCGCCCATCCACACGGCGGTGCCCCGGCTCGTGGACTGCTTCTGGCCAGAGATGTTCAGGAACTCGTTGGCCGGGATGTTCCAGGGCAGGACGAAGCCGCCCAGGCCGCGGAGGATCGCCGGCTCTATGATGGCATGGAAGACGATGTTGTCCTTGCCGATGAAGTGCACGAGCCTGGTGCCGGGATCCTTCCACCACCTCTCCCAGGCGCCGGGATCGCCCCGCTTCTCGAAGAGCTCGCGCGTGCTGCTGACATAGCCCAGCAGGGCCTCGAACCAGACGTAGAGCACCTTGCCCGACGCGGCGTCCAGCGGCACGGGGACTCCCCAGTCGATGTCCCTGGTGATGGCGCGCTCCTGAAGCCCCTCGTCCAGCCAGCCCCTGCAGTAGTTGAGCACGTTGTCGCGCCAGCCCTCGCGGGAGGGGAGCCATTCCCGGAGCCAGCCCTGGAAGGCATCCAGCCGAAGGAACCAGTGCGTCGTGTCCCTCGGGGAGGGTTCCGAACCGCAGATGCTGCACGATGGAGCCTTCAGCTCCAGCGCCTCGAGCCAGCTCCCGCAGGATTCGCACAGATCTCCCCTGGCCCCGGGAGTCCCGCACTTCGGGCAGGTGCCGTTCACGTAGCGGTCCGGCAGGAACCTGGAGCATCGCGGGCAGTGGAGCTGCTTCATCGTCCTCTCGGCTATGAGGCCCTTCCCGAGCAGATCGAGGAAGACTCCCCTGGCGAATTCGGCGTGGGACGGAAGGGACGTGCGCGAGAAGTTGTCGAAGGAGATCCCGAAGGCCTCGAACTCCCTGCGTATGGTCGCGTGGTACTCGTCCACCACCTCGCGGGGCGTCCTGCCCTGCTTCTCGGCGGTGATCGTGATGGGCACGCCGTGCTCGTCGGTGCCGCATACATAGATGACGTCCTCGCCGCACATCCGGAGGAACCGCACATAGGTGTCGGCAGGGAGGTAGGCTCCCGCCAGGTGGCCGAGGTGAAGCGGCCCGTTCGCATAGGGCAGCGCGCTGGTGACGAGATATCTGGTGTCCATCAGGTTCTCCCGCGGGGTTCCTTGTTTTCATCATCCCGCACAGGCTGGTCCGGGGAGTCGTCCCCCGCCTCCCCCGGCCTGCGGGGTCTTCCCTTGCTCCTCCTGCGGTGGAACTCCGCTATGTCGAGGGTCTCCGACCCTCCCTCCTCCCAGGCGAGCACTATCCTGTCGTGGAATATGTCACAGGCCTGGACCGCCGCGTTCCTCCCGTCGAGCACGTGCCTCGAGCCGATCTCCGGAAAGAGCCGGCCGGCCTTGCGATAGAAGTCGGTCTCGTACGCCAGGCAGCACATCAGCCTGCTGCACGACCCGGACACCTTGCTGGGATTGGGAGCCAGGTTCTGCTCCCTCACCGACTTGAGTGTGACGGAGGTGAACTCCCTCAGGAACGAGGCGCAGCACAGCCTGAGGCCGCATATCCCCACCCCGTCGCGATGCCGGGCCTCGTCGCGCACCCCGATCTGCCTCATCTCGATCCTGGCCCTGAACTCGGCGGCCAGGTCCCTGACCAGCGCCCGGAAGTCGGTGCGCTGCTCCGCCGTGAAGTAGACCCTGATCTTCCTCCGGTCGAGCTGGGACTCGCATCCCGTGAGCTTCATGTCCAGCCTGCGGTTCTTCACCCTCTCGCGGCAGAAAGCCATCACCCTGGCCTCGAACTCCGTGTTCGCCGCGGCCCTCTCCAGATCGGATGCGTCGGCCACGCGAAGGAAGGATCCCATCGGTTCGCCGGGGGACGGCTCCCCGGTGCGGTACTTGGCGACCACCCTCCCGAGGTCCTCGCCCCTCTCGAGCGAGACCACGACCAGAGAACCCGCGTCGACCGGGAGCCCGGGATTCGAGAACAGCCCCAGCCTCCTGGCACGGAATGCAACCTCCAGGAGCTCTCCCTGGGCGACGGCGCCCGCCGGACATGCCTCCGGATCCCTCCCGGGCTCGCGGGCTCCCTCGAAGGCCTCTGCGTTCAATGCACCTCACCTCGCTTCGCATCGCTCGAGCTCAGCACGTGCCAGGCTCCCGTGAAGGCCGCGATGAGTGCCGCGGCCGGATTGACGTTGGCCCTGATCCGGGTTTCGCACATCTGGAATGCTTCGACCGCCTTCCCGAGGGAGTCGGCCGGCCAGCCGCACCCCCGGGGCAGGTCGTCCGGGGTCGAGAAGACCGCAGGGCTGCCCACGGCCAGCCTTCGCAGGTCGTGGAGGATGGCGCACATCCCGGCGCACAGGCTCGTGCTCCCGGGGACGCCCAGCGCCTTGGCCATGACCCGGACCGCCGGGATGATGCCCGACGGCTCCGCGAGGGAGAGCAGCTCGATCCCCCGCCTGACCACGTCCGGCAGCACCGGGCCCTCCTTCGCCAGGGAGAGCGCGTCGCCCACGCTGCCGTCGGCCATGGCGGCCGCGCGGGAGGCTTCGGCAGCGGTTGTCCCGGTGCGCTCCACGAGGATGCGGGCCACCGTCTCCGCGGGGACACGGCCGAATCTCACGAGATGGGCACGCGAACGTACGGTGGGGATCACCCCTGAAACCCTCTCCGCGGTCAGGATCAGGAGGGTTTCGGGTGGCGGCTCCTCGAGCGACTTGAGCAGGGCGTTGGAGGCTTCCTGCCTCATCCTGTCGACGTCGAGCAGGATCTCGACGCGCCCCCTGCCCTCGTAGGGCTTCAGCGCCATGCGGGCCTGTATCTCCCTGACGGCGTCTATCACGATAGCGGAGTTCCCCGGCACTGCCAGCCGTGTCGTGCCGTCGCCCGACCTCTTCGAGATGAGGTCGGCGATCTCCTCCGGCTTCGTGGCCCCCAGAACCGGGAACGTGATCCTCACGTCCGGGTGCTGGAGCCTCATGATCCTCCGGCAGTCGCCGCACTCGCCGCACCAGCCCGTACGGGAGTTCCTGCACATGAACGACGCGGCCAGGACCAGCGCGGTGGAGAACCGGCCGGTGCCCCTGGGCCCGGCGAATAGATAGGCATGCGCCAGCCTGCCGGAGGACAGGGCCGCCTGGAGGACCTCCTCGACGTCTTCATGTCCCAGGATGGGGTCGGGGCTCCTCCGGCCCAGTATCCCCGTCACTGGAGGTATCCTTCGGGGTCGACGGGCTGGCCGCCGGCCCTGATCTCGAAGTAGTAGCCGGCCCTCCCGTCGGAAAGGGAGCCTGCCCGGCCGAGGCGCTGCCCTCCGTCGACGCTGTCGCCGCATTCCACGTCCAGGTCTCCCAGATCGGCATAGATGGTGTAGTATCCGTCGAGATGGTCGACGATCACCATCCGGCCCAGGCTGGGGAACTCGCGGGCGTACAGCACCATCCCGCCGGATACGGCGTTCACGTCGCATGCCGGCGGGGTGGCCACGCTTATGCCGTTGCTCGTGGTCTCCGTGCCGTAGACCGGGTGGACCTCGAGGCCGAAGCGCCGGACCACCTCGCCGCCGGCGGGCCACGGGAGGGAGCCGGCCGAGTTCCCTATCACGCTCTCGGCGGATGGCTGGACGAGGCTCAGTGTCGCCGACACCGTCGAGCTCGCGGCCCTGAGGTCGCTCACGAGGGACGAGACCCTCTCCCTCTCGAGTTCGAGCGCCGCCGAGGAGTCCCTGGCGCGGGCCAGCTCGCTGCCGAGCTGGAGCCTGAGCATTGCCTGCCTGCCCTCCTCGGACACGATCCTCTCCTGGATCTCGTCCATCTGCCTCCTGAGCGATGCGATCTCGGTCTGGGCGAGACGGAGGGAGTCCCTGTACCTCGAGAGGGAATCCGTCTCCATGCCGATCCGGATCTGCTCCTCGGCCGCCCTGCGGGCCAGGAACTCGAGGTAGGCCTCGCGCCTCAGCACCCGGGAAAGCCCCCCGCGACAGAACAGGGCCTCGGAGCCGAGCAGGCTCCTGTGCGAGTAGACATAGACAAGGTACTCGGAGAGGCTGCTCGAGAGAGCGGTCTGGAGCGACTCCCCCGCGGCGCACCGGGAATCGATCACCTCGAGGTCGCCCAGCAGCAGGGCCTCCTGCTGTTCCAGCCCCGCATAGAATGCCCTGGCGGCCAGGAGGTTCTCGTGGATGGCCACGAGGATGTCGGATACGGCGGCATGCTGGGCTTCCAGTTCAGCCGCGCGTATCCTGGTATCTTCGAGCCGGGCGCCCAGGCTGTCCAGCCCGGGGTTGCCCGATGCAAGCAGGATGGCCGTCAGAATCGCGTGGGGCACCGCTCCCCCCATCCCCGGGCGAGGCAGTCCTCCGCCGGGTCTACAGCTTCAGCTCCCTGCGTACCTCGTCGGCCTTGTCGGTCCTCTCCCAGGAGAAGGACCCGTCATCTCCGGGAATCCTGCCGAAGTGCCCGTAGGAGGCAGTCTTCCTGAAGATGGGCCGCCTGAGCCCGAGATGGTCGATGATGTCATATGGCTCCAGGGGGAATATACCCCTGACGAGCTCCACGACCTTCGCCTGGTCGCAGAACTTCTCGGTGCCGAAGGTGTCGAGGCGGACGGACACGGGTTCCGGCTTGCCGATGGCGTAGGCGAGCTGGATCTCGCAGCGGTCGGCTACGCCGGCCGCCACGAGGTTCTTGGCGATGTACCTGGCCATGTAGGCGGCGGACCTGTCGACCTTGGTCGAGTCCTTGCCCGAGAAGCAGCCGCCGCCATGCCTGCCGGCACCGCCGTAGGAGTCGACGATGATCTTGCGCCCGGTCAGCCCGGTGTCGCCGTTGGGGCCCCCTATGGCGAAGCGGCCCGAAGGATTGTAGAGGAAGTTCGAGCTGTTCCAGGGCACCGAGGGCCTCATGCAGTCGAGGACGGGCTTCACCACATGGGCGAGCACGTCGCTCTTCATCGATGCGTTGTCCGCCTCGGGGGCATGGTGCACCGACATCAGTATCTCGGCTATCTCCACGGGATGGTTCTCGTCGTAGAGCACCGTTATCTGGCTCTTTGCGTCGGGGCGGGCCCACGGGAGAGTGCCGTCCCTCCTGACGACCGAGAGCTGCTCGAGCAGGCGGTGCGCGAGCTGGAG
>JAKLEF010000054.1 GCA_022703195.1 Candidatus Fermentibacterota bacterium
TCCCTCTACTTCGACAGCTTCAACAACACCGGCATCTCCGACGGCGACGTCTCGTCCGTCTCCGGCATCGGGGTCTCCCCGAACCCGTTCATGGACGTGGCGACAATCAGCTTCAGCCTCGACAACGGCGGCCCCGTCAGAATCGAGATCTTCGACATGAGCGGCCGCCTCGTGACGACTCTCGCCGAGGGTTCCTCCTTCGCCTCCGGCAGCCATCAGGTCACCTGGAACGGCACCGCTTCCGGCGCACCCGTCCCGGGCGGCGTCTACATCTGCCGCATGACCTCCCAGGGCTCGACCCAGAGCACCAGGATGGTCCTCGCCAGGTAGTTCCGACAGAGGGTACACAGTACCCGGCAGGCGCCCCTCCGCGAATGCGGGGGGGCGCTTCGCTCATTTCCGCAGGCGCGGAAATGAGCGGCCCGTCAGTGGTTCACCAAATCGTGCGATATCGGCATGGTGAACCGCGAGAGGGCCCGGAGCGTCCACTCCATTACGTCCGCAGGAACAAGCAGGAACGCTTTTAACTCCTTTAACTTTCTCCCTGCGTGGCTATCCAGAACGCTTTTAACTCCTTTAACTTTCTCCCTGCGAGGTAGAAGAATAAGAGGAAGTTAAAGGAGTTAAAAGCGTTCTGGAGGGTGTGCGGGGATATCATCATCCCGCCAGGCCGTATCAATACTTTACATAATATCTCTTATCGGACACTTCATCTTCGCGTCCGCGGAAATGAAGGCGTCGCCAGCATGTTTGCGAAGCAAACTGCGAGAGACCATGAACGCAAGCCATGGCGTTCGTATACCTGCCGGCTCCCCTTCTGGGAGCCCGCAGGAGTGTTCGCTCCGGGCCTTCTCGCTGCCTGCCCTGCGGCATGTTTTTCGAAGTACGCCGAGGTCCTCTCGCGGCTTGCCATCCTTGTTGATCGGTGTATGGCAAGCCACTGTCGGGCCTGCTCATTCCTGCGGATGCAGGAATGAGCGAGTCGCCGGCTTTCTGCCGATGGCAGACTGCGAGAGGACGTGCCGGATTCGCAGGCGCGGATCCGGATCCGCGCCCTGCGCTCTAGTTCCCCTGATCGATGAGGGCCAGCTGGTACAGGTCGAAATCCGTGGTGTCGCCTCGTACTTCCATGGACTCCTGCAGGAACATCCTGGCGGACTCTCTGTCGCCATCGAGGAGAGAAAGCCTCGACAATCCGGCCAGCGCATCCCCGGACATCACCGGGAATTCGGCGGAGTCCGCCGCGACTTCGGCGTAGCTGGCCCTCGCGTTCGCCAGATCCTCGACGCCGCCCCGGTTCTCGAGAGCGATGCCCATGTGGAGCCTCGCGCTCTGGGCGATCATTCCATCGGGTCTGGATGCGAGGAGGGTCTGGAGAGTCTCGATCACCTCGGTTTCGCGGCCCAGGAGGATGCCCGCCTTCGCGGCGAGGATGGCGGCCCTGCGGCCCCAGTCCCTGTTCTGGTTCCTGCTGAAGACCTCGCCTGCCATCGTGTAGGCCTGGTTGAGAGCCGCGGCGGCTTCCTCGGGCCTGCCTGCCGAAACTAGCTGTTCGGCCTGTTCGAAGATCGTCTCCGCCAGAATGTAGCGGGCCATGCTGTCGGCGTTCTGCTTCCTGCCCGAAGAGATGACGCTCTGCACTATGAGGATCACCGCGAGCAGCGCGGCGCATGCGATGGCGGTCTCCTTGACGTGCGTGCGGAGGAACTCCCATGCCCTGGCGAGATTCTCGGCAACGGGGTCCTTCTTGAGTTCTGTCTTGGTAAGGCGCCGCCTGGTTCTGTGAGCCATGTCTCCTCCGATGTCATCCCGTGTGGTAAGACCCGGTGATCTGACCCAGGATGACGCTTATCTGCCCCGGGAGCGAATCCGGCGGGGAACCGGAACCGTTGTTGATCACCCAATCTGCTTTCCTGATCTTCTCCGTCAAGGGCATCTGACTGTCCAGGCGCCTCTCGGCCGATGCCGTGTCGAGACCGTCGCGAGCGGCGGCGCGCGCCAGGCATTCATCCCGTTCGCAGGCCACGACGACGAGCGCGTCGGCCATGCGGTCGAGCCCCATCTCGACCAGGAGCGCCCCCTCGAGGACATACACGCCCTCCTCCTTCGAGAGGACGCCTGCGGCTAGCGCGGCCCAACCCTTCATCAGGGGGTGCAGCACCGCCTCGAGTCCCCCCCGGGCGTCGTCGTCGACGAACACCATGGAGCCTAGGAGCTTCCTGGCCTCCCTGGCGGACATGGAGGACAGACCGTCTATGCCCAGCCTCTCCCCTACCATGACGCGGATCCTTCTCTTCTCCATCAGCCTGTGCCCTACGGCGTCCAGGCTGCAGACCCCACTGACCCGGGGATCCCGGGCAAGGATCCGGGCGACGGAGGTCTGCCCCGACCCGCATGGCCCGGTCAGCCCGATCAGGAAGGCCATCTCAGGCTTCCTCCCCCGCCCGCGCGAAGGGGATTATCTCTCCATGCGACGGCACGATGTCCATCAGGGACCCCGGCACTGCCCCGTCGGGCACCGCCACGGCGACGTAGTTGTCCGAGATCCCCGTGAGCATGCCCTGCCTGCGCCCGTCCTCGACCAGCACGGACATACGCCGCCCCTCCTGGGCTCTCTCGAACCTCCGCCTGCCGGCCGTGGAGGCCCTTCGGAGAACTGCCGCCCTGCGCGATACCTCGGGGGCGGGCACCCGGTCAGGAAGACCGGATGCCGGAGTTCCCGGCCTGGGCGAGAACGGGAAGACATGGGCGTAGTCCACGAGCCCGCCGGTCAGGAGTGCGAGGCTCTGCTCGAAATCCTCCGCGGTCTCCCCCGGGAACCCGGCTATCAGGTCGCATCCTACTATCCCGCCTGGAAACGCTTTCCTCGCCTCACGCGCCATGCCGGCGACATCGGCGCCGCTGCAGGCCCTTCCCATCCTGCGGAGGATCTGCGTGCTCCCGCTCTGGATGGACAGATGCACGTGCCTGCACACCCCGGGGAGCGCCAGCGCACGAAGCCCGGTGCCGGAGAGACCCATGGGCTCGAGAGAACCGAGACGAACGCGGAACCGGCCGCACTCGAGGAGATCGCCCACCAGCCCGGGCAGGCCGCGGGAATCTCCGAGATCCCTCCCGTACGATACGATGTCGGCCCCCGTCAGGACTATCTCCCTGAACCCCGCATCGGCCATCGAGCCTGCGGCATCTAGGATCGACGACCTGCCGAAGCTCCTCGAAGGCCCCCTGGCACCCGGTACGACGCAGTATGTGCATCGGTTGGAGCATCCATCCTGGATCCTCAGCAGGCCGCGATTCCTTGCGCCCCGGCATGTCCGGCACGAGTGCACCGGACCTTCCGGGCAGTCCTCGCGGGTGATCCTGCGGTCCTCCGGGAAGTCTCCGGGGAAGAGCCTTGCAGAACACCCCGCCAGCACAATGCCGGCGGATGTCTCCGCTAGGAGCCTCCTGGCGGCCTTGCGTGACTTGGACTGGCTCCTGGAGGTCACGCAGCAGGTTCCGAGCACTATCAGATCGGCATCCAGGGGCGAGGCCGCAACCTCGCCCCCGGACTCCTCCGCCTTCCGGGCGGCCAGCCACTCGGTCTCGCAGGCGTTGAGCCTGCACCCGAGGTTCAGGTAGCCGACCCGGACCATGTGCAGCCGGTTCCGGCGCCTTTGAGCGCCATCCGAACCCTCAGGCCTCCCCGCCTTCCGGCGCGGCCTCAGGCTGTACCTCAGGCTGTGCCTCAGGCTGTGACTCCGACGCGGGTTCGGGCTCGATCAGGGGACGGCCGCCCTCCTCGTCGTATATCGTAGCCCGCGGAGGAAGCTGTACGGGCTCGGCCGGAGGCCTGCCCTCGAGCCTCGCACGGAACTCGCTGAGCTCCTCCATCGGCCTGCCGTTGAAGTAGCTGCGCACGCTGAGGACTATCCTCCTGCTGCTGGGCACGACCTCTATCACCCTGAGGGGCAGGTCGTCGCCAATCCGGAGGACCTTCTCGGGATGCTCCAGGGTCTCCCAGCCAAGCTGGCTCAGGGGGACGAATCCCTCTATGGAGTCCCCGAGGTCCACCACGACTCCGCGCTCGAGGAGCTGGACCACCGAACCGTGGATCTCCGTGCCCTCGGGCAGCTTCTGATCCATGGTCTCCCATGGGTTGTCGGTGGTCTGCTTGAGACCCAGGGAGATCCTGTGGTTCTCGCGGTCGATGCTCAGCACAACGACCTTCAGGGCGTCGTTCTTCGCCAGCACCTCCGAGGGATGGGTCACACGCCTGGTCCAGCTCATGTCGCTGATGTGCACCAGGCCGTCGATCCCGTCCTCGATCTGCACGAAGGCTCCGAAGTTGGTCAGGTTCCTCACGGTTCCCTCGACCACTGAGCCCACGGGGTAGCGCTCCTCTATCGTATCCCACGGGTTCTCCTGCGTCTGGCGCAGCCCGAGGGATATCTTGCGCTCCTCCTCGTTAACGTTGAGCACTACGGCCTCGAGATCGTCCCCCACGCTGAGGATCTTCGACGGATGCCTGACATGCTTGGTCCAGGACATCTCCGAGACGTGGATGAGACCCTCCACGCCGGGCTCGAGCTCGATGAAGGCGCCGTAGTCGGTTATGCTCGCGACCTTGCCGCTGACGATGGCGCCCTTCGGATACCTCTCGGCGACACCCTCCCACGGGAAGGGCTGCAGCTGCTTGAGGCCCAGGGAGATGCGCTCGCGCTCGCGGTCGAACTTGAGGACCTTCACCTCTATCTCGTCGCCGATGTTCACGAGCTGGCTGGGATGGCGCACCCTGCCCCAGCTCATGTCGGTGATGTGGAGGAGGCCGTCGATGCCGCCGAGGTCAACGAACGCGCCGAAATCCGTGATGTTCTTCACGACGCCGGTGCGGACCTGGTCCTCCTCGAGCTCCCGGATCAGCTTCTCCTTCAGCTCGGAGCGCGCCTCCTCGAGAACCTGCCTGCGGCTCACCACGATGTTCCTGCGCCTCTTGTTCAGCTTGATGACGCGGAACTCGAGCTTCTGGTTGAGGAACTTCTCGAGGTTCGGCACCTGCCTGAGCGCCACCTGGGAGCCCGGCAGGAACGCGTCGACACCCATGATGCGCACCACCAGACCGCCCTTGATCCTCTTGAGGACGGTGCCCTCGAGGATCGTGCCGTTGTCGTAGGCGGCCTTGATGTCGGACCAGACCCTGTGGAAGTGGGCCTTCTCCTTGGAGACGCTCACCCTCCCGTCCTGGTCCTCGAGGGTCTCGATGTAGACGTCGACCTGCTGGCCGGGGACGATCTCCTCGTCCTCGCGGAACTCGGACAGGGGGATGACGCCCTCGCTCTTGTAACCGATGTCGACGACCACCTCGTTGCCGACTCTCTGCAGGATGGTCCCGGAGAGGATCGTCCCGACCTTCACCTCGGTCGTGGTGATCGTCCCGTCATAGGTCTCCTCGAGCCTCCGCCTCTCGTCGGGAGAGTACTCGAAGCCCTCGATCCTCTCGACCTCCTCCGGCGTCAGTCCGACGCAGAACTCCTTCTCGCTCAATTCGCACTCCTCTCGGCCCGTATCAGGCCAGCTTCGGCACCCGTTTCCACTATCCTGTCCATCACCAGCCCGGCCATGGCGGAAGTACCGCCCGACCTGCCGGCCTCCTCCATCTCTTCGGGGAAGATGAGCCTGCCCAGGCACACGGAGAAGCGCGGCCTCCGCGCGAGCGCGGAGAGCGGCCTGTCGGTGCCGTGCAGGAATGCAGGCAGCACCGGGACGCCCATCCTCGATGCGAGCAGGCCGACGCCCGGCTTCGGAGGAAGGGGTCTGCCGTCCATGCTCCTGGTGCCCTCTGGGAAGATGAGGAGGGCGCCGCCATCCCCGAGGATCGACTCGGCGGTCCTCAGGGCGGTGCGGTCCACACCCCTCCTGTTCACGGGGAATGCCCCGAGCTGCCTGAAGAACCACGACATCGCCCGGCCCCTGAAGAGCTCGCTCTTAGCCATGAAGCGCACCGTCCTGGGGATGCAGCTCCCGAGAACCGGCGGATCCATGTCGGAGATGTGGTTGCTTGCGATCAGGAGGCCGCCCGTGCGGGGAACCCTGCCGGCCACGCTGATCCTCAGGCCGAAGACGATCCGGAAGACGGCCCGGCCGCATCTCTGGATGGCTTGCATCGAGAGGCCGTCGATCATGCTCCGTGCCTCCCGGCCGCACGGAACAGGGACACGACCCTCTCGACCTGTTCTCCGACGGTCATGGCGCTGGTGTCCAGGAGGAAGGCGTCGGAAGCGCGCCTGAGAGGGCTGTCGGGCCTCTCCCGGTCCCTGGCGTCCCTCTTCATCAGGCTTTCCACGACATCGACGAAGACCTCGGAGGGACGGGCGCAGGAGCGGCGGGCCAGGTCCCTCGTCCTGCGGATTCCCCTCACTGCGATGTCCGCGGTGACATAGACCTTCAGGAGGGCGTCGGGGAAGACGACGGTGCCCATGTCGCGGCCCTCGGCAACGATGTCGCGGCCGGCGGCAGCCTCGCGCTGCTTCGCCACCATCGCCCGCCTGACCGGGGGCGAGGCGGACAGGAGGCTGGCGGCCTCGCCGAGTTCGGATGTGCGGATGAGGGAGGTCACGTCCTCCCCGTCGAGGAAGGCTCCCTCCGGGCCGGCGGACATCGAGCTCGCGCCCGCTATCCGGGCTACAGAATCGGGGGCCGTCGAAGCTGCAGTGCTTCTGGAGGCGAGGAGGGCTGTCATGCGGTACATGGCGCCCGTGTCCAGATAACAGAAACCGAGCACCTCCGCGACGAGGCGCGCGGTGGTGCTCTTGCCCGAACCGGCTGGTCCGTCGATGGCTATGACGTCAGCCAGACAAGGTCACGTCCCCTCTTTTATACATAGGGAAGGATTATCTGCCCGGCCGGTTGCGGCGTCAAGAAGACGAGGGCGGCTCCATCCCGACCAGCGAGTAGAGCATCTGCATCTCCCTGCGTGACAGATTCCGATGCTCGCCCCTGGGAAGGTCTCCGATCGATACCGGCCCGAACCGGATGCGCTCCAGCGCCGCGAGTGCGAGCCCGGCGGCGGCGGCCATCCTCCTCACCTCGTGGTATCTGCCCGTGGTGAGTACGATCGAGAGACGCCTTGCGCCGAGCGGTGTCACCGCGACCGGCCGGCAGAGAGGGCCGGGGCCTATCGGGATCCCGCCGCGCAGCTTCTGGAGCACCCCGGGAGGCATGTCGTCGCCCAGGGTGAGGATGTACTCCCTCTCGATCCCCCATCTGGGATGGGTCAGACGGTTCGTGAGGTCTCCGTCGTTGGTGAGGATCAGCAGGCCCCCCGTGTTGATGTCGAGCCTGCCGACCGGCACGCAGCCGGGGTTGAGCCTTGCCAGCACCGCCTTCAGCCTGCCGCTCCTGTCGGCCATGCTCGTCTCGACCCCGACCGGCTTGTTCCAGGCATATGCAGCCGGCACGGGGAGGACGATCCTCCTGCCGGAGTACTCGACCCTGTCCCCCGGCGCGACCTGCACCCCGATGGACTCCGGGCGCCTGCCGTTCACCGTCACGAGGCCCTGCCTGATGATCTCGTCGCAGGCCCTGCGCGAACCCACTCCGGCACGCGCGAGGAAGCGGTTCAGCCGCATGCCTTCGGAGGAGTCCGCGCCGCTGCGGGCCCCGGCAGCCCTAGCTCGAGAAGAGGTCGGCGCCATCTGCGGCTCCTTCCGAACCGATGAGTTCCTCTATCTCCCGCCTGCGCGGGAGGTGGTCGATGTCGTCCAGGCCGAAGTAGTTGAGGAAGCCCTCCGTCGTGGAGTAGGTCAGGGGCCTGCCCGGAGTCTCCTGCCTGCCGCAGATGCGTATCAGGCTCCTCTCCAGCAGCGACTTCACAGCGCTGTCGCAGTTGACGCCGCGTATGGCCTCGATGGCGGCCCTGGTGCAGGGCTGGTTGTAGGCTATCACCGCGAGCGTCTCCACGGCGGCCCTGCTGAGCCTGCCGGGCCTCCTCTCCTCGTAGAGCTGTGCGACCGTGGCCCCGATGGCTGGATCGGACACCATCCTCCACGTACCGGCGGCCTCCTGGAGGATCATCGCATGACCTTCGTCCTCGAGAGAGGCCCTGATCCTGCCGATCGCCTGCGTCACGGTATCTGCGCCCGATCCGGTGAGGTCGCAGATCTCCTCTATGCTCAGGGGTCTGTCGGCGGCGAAGAGCAGACCCTCGATCGCGCGAGCCGTCACGTCGAGCATCCGGTCCAGCCCTCCACGCCTTCTCCGACATGGCCGCAGGAACACCGAGCATAGCAAGCCTTCATCGATACGATGCGAGCCGTCACGTCGAGCATCCGGTCCAGCCCTCCACGCCTTCCCCGACATGGCCGCAGGAACACCGAGCAGAGCAAGCCTTAATCGATACGATGCGAGCCGTCACGTCGAGCATCCGGTCCAGCCCTCCACGCCTTCTCTGACCCGCCTGCACGAACACCGGGGAGAACGAGCCTTCATGGAAACGATGCGAGCCGTCAGGTCGAGCATCCGATTCAGCCCTCTCCGACCGGGGAGAAAGTTAAAGGAGTTAAAAGCGTTCTCGAGGACTCGCTCCAGGCCTCCTCGCGCTCGAGCAGGAGTTCGCCGAACGGGGCTCTCTGCGTGAAGCGGACGAGACCCTGGCGGGAGAGTTCCAGGATCGTGACGAAGAACGCCACCAGAAGCCTCCTGTCGGATCCCGGGCCCAGGAGATCCCCGAGGCTGATCCCCCTCCCGTGGCGGAGCCGGGCAGATATCATCCCGACGCACTCGGATATCGTCAGTTCTGGTCTCCTGTACCTCTGGACGGGCCCCTCTGAGGGAGTCGAGAGTTCATCGAGGGCCCTCAGCAGGTCGAGCAGGCTGACCGAGCCCGGTTCAGCCCGGGGGGGCGCGTCGGAAGCCCATCTCTCCCTCTCCCCCGGCGCAGGGAAGGCGTTGCGCCACACCTCTTCGCTCTCGCGCAGCTCGGCAGCGACCTCCCTGAAGGCCCTGTAGAGAACGAGCTGCCTCATCAGAGTGCGCTCCGGATCCTCCTCGGGAGCGAGGTTCCTCGACGGCAGGAGCGCCCTGCTCTTGATGCTGGCGAGGGTGGCCGCCATCACGAGGTACTCGCTCGCGACGTCGAGATCAAGTTCGACGGCCGCGCGTATGTAGGCCAGGTACTGCCCCGCCACCTCGGCTACCCTCACCTCGCGGATGTCCAGCTCGTCGCGCCTGATGAGATACAGGAGCAGGTCGAGGGGGCCCTCGAACTGCTCCAGGCTGATCCTGCAGGCTTCAGACGACATAGCCGAACTCGAGCAGGTCGTGAGGGTTGTCGGGCCAGGATTCCCTGACCTTCACCCAGAGGTCCGGCAGGACGGTCCTCTCCAGGAGAGCTCCGGCGCCCTTCGCGGCGCAGTCGGTGATCCTCTGGAGAGTCTGCCCTCTCCTGCCGATGACGATGCCCTTGTAGGAGTGCCTCGACACCACGAGATTCGCCCTGACGTAGGTCTTGGAGTCGCGCATGGAGAACTCCTCGATCTGGACCGCGGTGGTAGTGGCGATCTCCTCGGGAAGGACCCTGAAGAGCTCCGTCCGTATCACCTCGGATACGAGGAAGCGCTCGGAGTGGAGCGTGGTGCAGTCTCCGGGGAAGAGCATCCGCCTGGGCGGCAGGGATCGGAGCATGTCCCGGAGCAGACCGGGCACTCCCGTCCCCCTCGGCGGGCAGAGGGCATGGGCGCCGGCGAAGGAGCGGAACAGGCAGGCCTGGTTGATCAGCGCCTGCCGGAGGCCGGG